>CAXHFZ010000140.1:0-3665 GCA_964016325.1 uncultured Candidatus Poseidoniales archaeon
GACGATGCGATTATGACTCGCCGCCCTCTTGATGGTCTTGAGCTACTTGGGTTGGGGTTTAGCTGAAAAAATAGGTCTGATAAAATGAGGGTTTTGTTCGCTCATGGTTTCGAAGGAGGCCCATCAGGATCCAAGCCTACTTACATGAGAGAAGTTCTTGGTTGGGAAGTTACCTCTCCAATAATGTCAGGGCTTGGCTGGGATATAGAAAGCCAGACTAAGGTCCTGCTCAGATGCATTGATGAGCATGATTTTGATTTGGTAATTGGTTCTTCCATGGGGGGTTTGGCGGCTGCCAATGCCTCATCGATGCGGAGAAATTCTGATTTTCGATTGCTACTGATTGCTCCTGCGTTCGGCCTTTGTGACAGTTGGGAGGGTCTATCTGACGATGAGCTTGCAGACTGGAAGAATTCTGGTTTCAGGACTTACAGGGGGTTCGAACTGGAGATTGATCTTGATTGGAGTTTTATGGAAGCCGCTGAGAGTATGTCGTGGCCTGAAGTGGCTCATCATACCACTATTGTTCATGGTTCGAAGGACGATGTCGTCTCGTTATCTGTCTCGGAGACTGTGTCCAGTATCTCAGAAATGGTAGAGCTCGTCGTAATCGATGATGGACATAGGATGAAGAAGTGCCTTCCAAAATTAGAGAGCTTGGTATCTGATCTAATGTCCCGTTGAGCCAAGGAAGTATTCTCCTATTTCTGGGTCTGTGAGAATCTCCTTTGCAACTCCGGTATGGACTATCTTACCATTGGATACGATGTATCCTCTGTCTGATCTGGCTAGTGAGAGGCGAGCATTCTGCTCTACAATAAGGACTGTTATGCCCTGTTCCCTCAGTGAGTCTATTCTTTCGATGATTTGCTGTTGATAGAGCGGTGACAGCGCGGCGGTTGGCTCATCGAGGAGCAGGAACTTCGGGTCCGAGATCAGTGCTCTGGAGATAGCGAGCATTTGTCTCTCCCCTCCTGATAGAGAGGCTGCCAAATCATGGACTCGGTTCTTTAGATCTGGGAACATATCTAGTGCTCTTTCTATTCTCTCATTCAATAGGGCACTTGAGAGGCTATTTCCACCCATCTGGAGGTTCTCCATAACAGAAAGCGAGGGGAAAACATTGTCCACTTGGGGCACATATGCAATTCCTTGGTTGACCAATTGATCTGTTCTCCAACCAGATACCTCAGTACCGTTATAGAAGACCTCGCCTGAGTAATATGTGGCGATTCCAAAAATCGTCTTTATCAGTGTTGATTTTCCGCATCCGTTTGGCCCAATGATAGTGACGAACTCCCCCTTCTCGACATAGAGATCAATTCCGTAAAGAATCTGAACGGCCCCATATCCTCCTTCTAGGTTTCTCACTTCCAGTACCCTGCTCATTCTATTCCTCCTCCGGCTTTCCAGCAGCGCCAAGGTATGCCTCGATTACCTTTTGATTGGCTCTCACCTCGTCTGGTGTTCCTTGCATTAGCACCTCTCCTTCGTTCATCACGACGATTCTATCGACTCCCTGTCTTAGTATGAAGTCCATATTGTGCTCGATGATAAGAATCGAGATTCCGGTTTCATTTACGATGTTTCTGAGATTATTGAAAATCTTCATTGCTAGAGGCCCGGCTACCCCTGCTACAGGCTCATCTAGGAGTAGTAGCTTCGGACTCCCCATCATTGACCTCCCAATATCGACCAGCTTTGACTGCCCTCCTGACAACTCACCGGCTAGGTTATGTGCCATGTGAGGGACTTCTAGTTGATCGAGTGCATCATATGCATCCATGAGCCTTTCTCGCTCGGACGGGTTTTTTCGGGTCAAGATCGCTTTTAGGAATTCTATCGCATTTGTTCCGAACTGCTTCCTAGGAGGGACCATTAGGTTCTCTATCACAGTCATCTCCCTCCAAAGATTTGTGTGCTGGAATGTTCTAGTCATTCCTCTGTTCTGAATCTGATCTGGCCTAAGTTCAGAGATATCCTCACCAAACATCTCGATCCTTCCGGAAGTCTGTTCTAGGAGCCCGCTAATACAGTTGAATGTGGTCGACTTACCGCATCCGTTTGGACCAATCAACCCAACGAATTCGCCTTCACCAACCTCGAAAGAGACGTCTTTTACTGCGACCAACCCTCCGAACTCCTTTCGAAGACTCTGTACTTTCAGAACTGGTTCAGTCACTTTATTCACCTCCGTCTGGTCTACTAGGTCTGATCGGGACTTCTGGCAATAGGCCCTTGGAGTTGAACTTGAGTGAGAACAGCATTAGGCACCCAATCAGCATGAGCTTGATATAAACCATATCAGCACTAACAACCCCTGCAAAGAATGACTCATTGATGGATCTCTCACCAAGAGCAAGTGCGGCGAAGAGGAATACTGCTGCTCCTGAAAAACCAATATCGAAAACCCTCTCTGATCTTGTAATGTAACCTACAAGTGCCGTAATAGCGAATATAATGGCTACCTCCCACTGATTTGTTATTATCCACTCGAATAGAGTGTCTATTCTGTTAGCGGTAACATGTAGCGGCAGATCTGAAGAACCCTGTGCCGCTACCAGAACGTTGAATACGAATTCCATCAGAACTATGATGAAGGCCCCGACAATCATGCCCCTGTTATTGGCTGTGCCTCCAATAATGAAGGCGGCCCATACTAAAAATGTAGAACGCGCAGGAGACATGAAACTCGCATCGAAACCAGTGAGCTTCCAAGCCCAGAGTGCTCCAGCAAGTGCAGCTATTGCAGCCCCCAGAGCGAGGCTGGCCGCCTTGTGAGTCAAGATGTCGTGGCCATGGTGCTGGGCGACCTCCTCATCTTCTCTGATAGCCTTGAGTACCCTTCCCCATGGTGACGAGAGTAGTCTGGATAGTAGTGCCCATACGACTATGACTGAAGCCACTGATAATAGCATTAGCATCATCATATAAGGAGCCGGTTCGCCTAGATTCAGTAGCTCACCTATGTGGTATGCCGGTGTGCTATCTAGCAATATGTCATCTCTGCAGGCATCGGGACTGGCCCACTGTGTATCTGGACCGGACTTCTCCGAGCCACAGAACCACCAGTCTTCCAGTGGTAGTGGGTATCCTGATATCCCAATTGCAGAAGCAACCGGCCCCGCTCTCAAAAGTGGTTCTCCAGCTAGGAGAACTCTTACGATCTCTCCAAGCGATATGGTCACTATGGCAAAGTAGTCTGTCCTCAATCTGGCAGTAGGATAGGCGAGTAGCCAACCGATGGCGGCGGATAGTAACATAGCTACTATTGTGGCCTCCATGATCCCCCAATTATATCCGAACACTCTTTCTGGGGCGGTTAGTATTGAGACTGTTATTGCTCCAATAGAGACGAAGAAGATAATTCCGAAATTTACCATTCCAGTATACCCAGTATGTAAGTTGAGAGAAAAGGCCATCAAAATGAAGATAGAGAGTGTGAGTAGTACATTCGACACCTGGAGGATTTTCTTGAACTCAAAATTGTCCGATTCGGCTATTGGAAGCCAAACAAGGAACATCACTAAGATCGTTATGAGGATGTAGAATGATATCCAAGAACCTATTGGACTCTGTCTTCCGTACAACTTGAGGTCTTTCTTACGATTCTCTGGAATTTTTAGTGCCTTCATTACTGGTTCAAGGAATCTGAATGAGAAATC
>CAXHFZ010000141.1:0-3624 GCA_964016325.1 uncultured Candidatus Poseidoniales archaeon
ATGTGTATAAGAGACAGGACTCCGATGGCGACGGGGTCGGGGACAACTCCGACGTCTTCCCGGAGAGGGCTGATGAGTGGCAGGATACGGACGGGGACGGCTTTGGCGAGAACGAGGACGCCTTCCCGTTGGACGTGGGCGAGTGGAATGACACGGACGGGGATGGCGTCGGTGACAACTCCGACTACTATCCACTAGACGAAAGCAGGTCCGAGAGGGAATACCCTGTGGACCTCCTGCTACTGGTTTCCGTCGTGTTTGGTTTGCTCTACATCTCCACCCGCGACAATCGGCACACTTGAGAGCCTAGACCGCTCCTCGTGTCGCATGAGTTGGGTCAGCCTAGTGGGAAAGGGCCTCTTCAGCGGGGCGATTATTGTAACAGCGAGCGAGATTGCGAAGAGGTCGGCGACCTTCGGGGCGCTGGTCGTGTCACTTCCCCTTGCTAGTATAATGGCGATGACTATCCTCTACCAGGACACGCGTGACACTGCCCAGGTGGCCGATTTCGCGGAGGCGATCGTCTGGCTAATGATCCCGTCCCTGATGATCTTCCTGGTCACGCCCTGGATGCTACGCAGGGACTATGCCTTCGAGGTCTCCATGACAGCGGGAATAGTCTGCACGATCATTCTCTACGCTGTGGGCGCGTGGGCGGCACAATCCATCGGACAGGTATCGTAGGTGATCCTGTGGTCTCAACTGCTATGGTCACCGGCGCCTCCAGTGGAATAGGTCGAGAGATTGCCAAATGCCTCGCAACGAAGGGGTATGATTTGATTCTAGTTGCTCGCAGGGAGGGGCTACTCAGAGAGCTGGCTGAGAGTCTAGTAGCCGAGCATGGGTGCCAGGCGGATGTAGTAGTGGCCGATCTAGCTGATCCCAGGCAGGTGTCCATGGTCAAGGAGATGGTTGAGACCGTGGATGTCCTTGTGAATAACGCCGGGTACGGGAAGTGGGGGCTTCTGACGGAACAGGACGAGGGCGCGATAGACGGAATGGTGGATGTCAATGTCAGGGCCCTCACCGGGCTATCAAGGTACTACGGCGACAGGATGGTGTCAAACGGCGGAGGAAGGATACTGAACGTGGCATCGATAGCAGGGTTCCAGCCCGGTCCGGGGATGGCAGTATACTGCGCAACCAAGTCCTACGTGCTATCGTTCTCGAGATCCCTTCACTCGGAATTGAGGGGGTCGGGGGTGACTGTGACCTGCCTCTGCCCTGGATACGTCGAGACCGGCTTCGGGGAGGTGGCGGGGATGAACCTCCGGGGGGAGATCAAATCTTGGAGCGCGATTCCCGCCAGCAGGGTCGCCTCGATCGGTGTCAAGGCGATGGAGAGGGGCAGGCGAGAGGTGATTCCAGGGCTTCTCAACAAGCCGGTCCCGTTGTTCGGGAGGATGCTCCCCGTCAGTCTACAGCTCGCGATCGTGAGGATCGTCCTGATGGTTGGAAGGCCTAGACGCTGACAACCATTGAAGTGTCGATGCATGGGGTCAGGCGCATGGCTCCCACCAGGACTGTTCCCTTGTTCGTGCTTCCAATGGGCATCTTCCCCCTGACTCAGGAGCCTCTGCGGGTGTTCGAGCCCAGATATAAGCAGATGCTGGATGACTGCGTTCTGGAGGATTCCCCATTCGGCTACATCTCCACGGTAAACCCCCCAGAGGGCGTCGGGGGTTGGGCGTTACCGTCCGAGTACGGCGTTCTGTGCGTTGCTGACAACCTGGAAGAGCAGGGCAGCAACCTGCTCTTCACGGCATCTGGGGAGACTAGATTCAGGGTCCTGGATATCCTTCCTGCTTCCCTGCCTGCGAGGGACTTCGGCGAGATATTCCCATCCGTGGACGAGCTCGTGGAGGAGTACATCGAAGAGTCCCCTGATGGCAAGCTGTACCTGAGGGCTGAGATAGAGGAGCTCCCTCCTCTCAGGGGGATAGTGCACAGTGACAGGTGGAACAAGCTGGTCAGGAGATGGAGCGAGCACATAGTCGCGATAGACTCGCTCGTGCGTGCCTCGGGGATGGGGCTGGAGGACGTCCTGCCGATAATGGAGGGAGAGTTCCTGCCCTACACCGAGTCGGGCCTGTGGAGCGCCTGCCAGTCGATACTGGACGGGTACGATGACAGGCAGCGGGCCCTGTCCAGCGAGGAGGCGAGTCAGGTGATCGACGTCTTGGAGAATGCTCTCGAGGAGAAGAAGGCCCAGATGGATGCTATCAGGTTCATGATGGAGAGCGAGTAGCCTCCTCGGGCCTCCGGCTCTTGATCCACCTGAAGAGGACCCTGGAGAATACCATGGAGAAAGCGAGGAACAGCCACCAGGGCACTGCTGTCTCCCTATCGACGAAGTAGGTCACGACCAGAATGCCCGCACCGTAGAAAGCCCGGAAGATGGAGTAGGCGATGAAAGACTTCATCAGAGGGTGGTCAAGTAAGTCAGAAAGTAACGACACAATGGCATATCATTGGATATGCTATTTCATATCTTGTAGGGTTAGGGGCTTCACAATCATAATTAGACTGCAATGAGACGGGGGAGCATGGAATCTACAAACTACATGAATCCAAAGTATTGGTTGATAGGGGTTGGAGCGGTAAACTTACTGTTCAGCCTCTACAACTTCTTCGATGCTTCTGGCGTCGCAGAGATCGCGTTGACTGACCACTACGGTGCGCTGTCTGATAGGGAGCTCGCCATAGCCACCGGATACGAGGAGGGCTGGGGCCTCTTCGGAATCCCATACGGAATCCTGGCAATCGGAGCGGGCCTGGTCCTAGACTCGGATGGGCAGGCGAAGATGGCCCTCGTGTCCGGCCTGGCGTTCATCGCCACCTTCCCGATCCTCCTTTACGTATCGGGAACCAACAACTATTCAGTGCCGATAGAGCAGTTTGCCCCTGTCTTCCTGCTACTCGGGCTGCTGACCCTCTCCGGGTACATGCACCTAAACGAGGAGGGGGAGTGAGTTGGATTACAAAGCAGAGGTTCTGAACCCGAAGTGGTGGCTGATCATCAACGCAATCGGCCACACGGTCATCGGGGTGCTACTACCATTGGACCCGGACAACGACAACGAGTTGATGGTAGCTGGCGTGATGCTAGTCATAACCGTCTACATGCTCTATGCGGCGTTTCTGACCGCAGGCCGTGCTCAAGCCAGGCTTGCCGCAGTGATAGCCGGGCCGATCTGGGTCTGGTTCGTGTTGTGCATAGCGCTCGGCCTTGAGATAACATACACGACGGATGCCGCGACGCAGTCATTCGATTTGGCTGACAACGTGCCTCCCCTGATCTTCTGGGGCATGACAGCCCTGACTGGCGTGCTTGGCTGGAACATGGGGGACGAGTAGTATGATCGACACTATCCTGGATCCCCAGATATGGCTGGTTCTCGTCGCGGTAGTTCACGCCGTCGTGGGGGTTATCCTCAACACCGAGTGGGAGGACGACACGAGCAAGCTCGTGAGTGGCTGGTTCCTCCTCACCACAGTAACGATGCTTGGCACGGCGTTCCTGCTTGAGGGGGAGGCGATGGCAAGGATGGCTGTCGTAATCGCCGGCCCCGTATGGGCTGTCTCTTATACACATCTGACGCTGCCGACGAATGACGTCGTGGG
>CAXHFZ010000142.1:0-3612 GCA_964016325.1 uncultured Candidatus Poseidoniales archaeon
ATCCTACTGAGTCTCGTGGGCTCGGAGATGTGTATAAGAGACAGTGCAAAGATTGTATGAAAGAAACCGAGACTAAATTATACCATAGCGAATTAATTCTAAACACTAAGAATATATCGAAATCGGAGGGCCTGGGGTCTAAAGTAGAACTATGTTTAGAATGTTATGAAAAAATGGTTATTTCAGAACAGATAGAATATTGGAAAGTTCACATTCTTGAAGAGAAGAATCGATCCATGAGGTAACCGCTCAAAATATGAAGAACGGCTTCCTGCAGGTGATGAATCTCCACACAAATGGCTTGGTTACTGGGTTGAATGCTAGATTTAGCACCCAGTCTGGAAATCTCATTATCCAGCTCCCTATGTTGAATGATAATTTCGAGTTCCTCATCACGGAGCCCATCTGGCGTTTCCACTCCCTCTCATACTCATGCAGAGAAGTGCCTTCGTCTAGATGCGATACTATAGTCTGTCCTGCTATTCTGCCCCCTACCATCGCAATTGTTATTCCCGCCCCATTTGAAGGAAGGACCATGCCAGCAGAGTCCCCGACAAGAAGGTGATTTTCTTTGACAAATTGTTTAATTGATCCGGACATCGGAAGCGAGCCGGCCCCTCTGAATGTGATATCTCCTTCGTAATTCGATATGAACTCGTCGGCTAGGGAATTGAGGTTTCTATCCTTTGAGAACTTGTTCTGGATTCCAAGTCCGATATTCGCCCCCCTTTCCTTGGGAAAAACCCATGCGTAGCCTCCTGGAGCCATTGAGCCGAAGTGTAATTCAACCGCATCTCCAAATTCACCTTCCATAAGTACAAATTTTATTGGGATCTTCAGAGAAGATTCAGACCATTTAGCCCTCCTGAGAGGATCGTTGTGACCTCCTGCGCCCACGATAATTTTCCCGTGGAAGTTTCGTCCATCCCTGAGTGTTACTGTCTCCCCTTTTACAGATTCCACCCTTGCTCCGGTGAGATATTTAGCGCCCTTGGAAGATGCAAGATCCACCAGCCATTCATCGTGGAGGACCCTATTCAACATCAAACCTTCGAATGCATATCTCAATGGTCTTCCTGAAGGGGGTACTATGTGCATTTCTGAGGTCCTTCTGGAAATTGCCTTCTCTGGGGTCTGCAAGAGGTCATCAATATTTGGGACACCGGGGCATAATCTCCGCATCTCATCATTAGTTGGTACTAGTTCCCCACACTGAAGTGGGGATCCTATGGAATCTCTGCTATCCAGAACCAGAACTCTCTTGCCCCCCTCGGCGATGTAACGAGCTGTTGTTGAGCCGGCTGGCCCTCCTCCAATTACTATGGCATCCCAGATTTCAGATTCTTCACTCATGGTGGCCTCGGATTAAACTCTCCTGTTTCTGGATATTAAGGCCACCTCTAGCATTAGGTCCTTAGCATCTGATGGAGGGAGTTTTGAAAGAATATCCAAGGCTCGATCGACATGATTCTGAATCAGTTGCCTAGTGTATGAGAAGGACCCAGACAGTTCTAGAAGCGAGGTTAGTTCATTCCATCTATCATCACTGAAGTTACTTAAGACGTCTGCTAGATGCTCTCTCTCGGAGCCGTGTAGTATGGTCAGAGCATGAATTAGGGGAAGAGTCATTTTACCCTCATGAACATCTGTACCTCTCGGCTTGCCCATTTCAGGGTCCCCGGTCAAATCTAGTAAATCGTCTACAAGTTGAAATGCCCTACCAAATTCAGTTCCAAATTCGTACATCATCTCCGAAACCTCCTCCGAGGCCCCGGCCACCAATGCGGCTGCCGCAGTACCTGTGGCGAATGGGCCCACTGTCTTACCGTCAATTATGGAATAGTAGTCTTCGGGAGTAGTTGTGAGATCGCCTATGTGATTGAATTGTTGGAGCTCCCCTCTGGCAATGTTTGTGCATGAGCTGGCAATCATGTCCACTATATCCAAATCATAGCGACCCCCTTTCGAGAATCCGAGTGCAAAGAGATAGTCACCGGCAATTATTGCATGAGCTAGACCGTGTGAAGAGTGAATTGTGGGCCTACCTCTTCTGAATCGTGCCTGGTCATATATGTCATCGTGAATGAGCGTAGCGGTATGAATCAGCTCTGATGAGAGTGCTAGGTCCATTACTTCACGAATATCCCGTCCACCAGTAGCCTCGTATGTCAGAATGGCCAAAAGAGGCCTGAGTCTCTTACCTCCAGCTAGTAGAACATCCCTAGCTAAATCCATTGCTGGAGCCCCCTTTGAGGAGATAGCCTCTTGCACCAGGCCTTCCAGCTCTTCCTCAAACACGTTCAAACGCTTCTGGATACCGCGCTTCAGTGACAGCTTCGATACCATAACTCTCAGCATATAGGGAAAGGGTCGCATATATCAACAAGTGTGCGTGCGCTTGGTCGGGCACAGTGCGTGCTCCCTCCCTTGAGGTGGATGCGATGGATGAACGGCTTAATGTAGCGACACTGGACTCTCCGGGTTGCCCAGTAGGGGAAAGGATAGGTTCATTCATAGGTTCTGGGAACTCGTCTGGACTTGATATCACGAGCATTTCTACATATAGTCTGACCGATGGACTCGGGCTACTCGAATCCGGAGATGCCGATATACTGGCTCTACCCGGAGGGGTGGTTCATGGCAATATGATGGAGATACTTCAGTCGGGGTGTAATGTAGTCGGTGCTAGAACTCCGGTAAGGCCATATCCGGTCCTGGTTTCAGATAATAAAATTCAATACCAACCAAAATCTGCAATATTACTCTGCGAAAATAAGCTTAACAGAAGGCAATTGAGGAGGTCAAGAGGCGGGCTTAGGGTACTTGACCCAGATGCATTTGCTTCAATCGTAGGTATTGAAGAGGGGCCATCTGATCCATTCATGAGAGCGAAGTGGATGGAGAATCTAAGGGGTGCTGGAGAGATAGATGGCTTTGTAATTCCAAGGGGGATTTACGAGGGTGCAGATTTGGTAAGTCGGAGGCACTCACTACTTCCAGACGGGTTGAACGAGGGAGATCCAGACTTTCTCCCTCCTGCATACTCGGATCTCATCGTGTTACTGGCCAGAAATCGATTTCCGAAATGTATCTCCAAGGAGATATCTGAAAGGGAAGGTGAGACCTGTTGGTGGGTTCAGAATTCGATGCTCGGTTCATTGGACCCAGAAATGCTTGAGAAAATAGGAGTGTTGGTCAGGCATCGCCAGGTTAGGTCCCTGATTAAGCAGGCGGAGGCCACTCGTGACCTGACTCTTGAGCAGGTATGCTTGGATCCTGATGGCGAAGTCATAGAGGACGAAGTTCATGTTGAGAGATAAGATTGGAGTTTGTGTCCAAGGATGGGGCTAGGACAATTGGCCTGCACAGAGTCATTAGGCATTCAGATTACGAGAGAGCCACAATAGCTTCCCTTAGGGACTGGGAAACTATGATCAAGGAAGTTTCCAGGGATGTACCCAAAGACTTCCACACCGATCCAGAGAGTCCTCCATTCATTTTACTGGATGAATAGTGGGATTAAATTATGCCTCTCAAAATAGGCATTTCTTTGAGTTAGGGCACGCAATGGATATGACCATTGGCAGTGGCCGGCGAGGCGGTGGAAGATTG
>CAXHFZ010000143.1:0-3597 GCA_964016325.1 uncultured Candidatus Poseidoniales archaeon
ATCCTACTGAGTCTCGTGGGCTCGGAGATGTGTATAAGAGACAGACTATTAGTGTGGAGTGATTGAGTGCCCCCTAAAACTGCTGAAAGTGCTTGATAGGATACCCTTACTATGTTATTGTAAGGCTGCTGAGCAGTTAGGGTAGCTCCTGCTGTTTGTGTATGAAATCTGAGCATTGCTGATTTAGGATTTTTAGGTTCGAATCTATCGGTTATCATTTCATACCAAATCTGCCTAGCCGCACGGAATTTTGAGATTTCTTCTAAAATATTATTTTGGCAAGCAAAAAAGAAAGAAATTCTGGGTGCAAAGTCATCTACCGACATTCCACTATCAATGGCATTTTTCACATATTCAATACCATTCAGAACTGTCAGGGCGACTTCTTCAACAGCAGAACATCCAGCCTCCCTCATATGGTATCCACTTACGGAAATAGTATTCCAGGACGGTGCATTACTAGAGCACCATTTCATAAGATCAGATGTCAATCTCATAGATGCTTCTGGGGGATATATATAGAGTCCCCGGGCAATGTATTCTTTCAGAATATCATTCTGAACTGTTCCTCTAAGGTATTTCCTGTCTACTCCCTGCTCATCGGCTACTGCAACATACAATGCAAGCAAGGTTGTGGCTGGGGCATTGATGGTCATTGATGTTGAGACGGTTGAAAGATCTATTCCGTCAAATAATAATCTCATATCTGAAATAGAATCTATTGGTACGCCTACTTTCCCGACTTCCCCTAATGACTTGTCATTATCAGAGTCAAGACCTAGTTGGGTGGGTAAATCAAATGCTACAGAAAGTCCGGTCTGGCCCTGCTCTAGCAATAATCTGAATCTTTCATTAGTCTGTTTAGCACTAGAAAAACCTGCATACTGCCTCATTGTCCAAAGTCTAGTCCTATACATATCTGGATATATGCCACTAGTGTACGGTGGTTTTCCAGCTTTCTTAATTTCATCCATTAGCGGTACCTCGGATACACCCGAGTATAATGCAACAGGGAGTAGGAAATGAATTATGCGTATTCAGCGCCTAACCGTATATCCATCTACGACCTTATTGAGAGTCTCTAGCTGATGTTCATCGATGACGCCTTCTGAGTGCTTTGTAATCAAGAAATCCTTAGCATCAGATACAGTTTGCCTCTCACCCTTAGCCCAGATGGTACCCAGTAGGCTAGATCGGTGTTCCTCATCGACATTTAATTCGACTAATAATCTCCTAACTTCGTATTTGTATTCCATATGTCGACTTCTATCGAGTCTCCTCTTTCTTTCGGCGGGCTGGAAAGAATTCTTAGCCTTCCTAACTCTTTTCTTGGGTGTAGCAGATACTATTTGCTTTTCCGTAGAGTCTGGAGTTATTGCCTTCTTAACCAAGGATTCCATAGCCCTAGCTCTACTTTTGTCTATTATGTCTTGAGCTTTTTTACTTGTGACATTTTCTTTAATCTCAGGTTCTGATGATTCTATTTTATCCCTCAGGCCTATGGTTTTCCTAGAGTCACCCAAAATATTTTTTTGAATGATGTCAGTAGAACTAGCTGATTCTTTATGCTTGAGCTTACCATTATCTTTGGCCTTATCAGGACCATTTACGGGGGTATCCCTTGAAACCTTTTTTGGGACTGAAGGCTTAGAAGGGGGCACCATTGGGGGTTTTTTACTCTCTCTTGGAGGAGGATTTTTGGTAATCTTACTTGGGTTGGAAGAGGATCCACTAAACACATCACGAGGCTTTGCTCTCGGTTTTCTTCTCCTCTGCACTACACTATCTCCAATACTCCGCCATGAAGGCCTCTCATAAGACTTGGTGCTATCAAGTCCATGCTATGGTAGAAGAGTCGGTCCTCATGGATGGGTCAATAGCGCTTTCATCCAATTCTGTAATCCTCCCAGACTGTAGCTCTTTCCTCCCTAATTCAGCAATCATGGTTCCATTATCTATACAGTATTGCTTTTCTGGCCAGAAAGATCGTCCTCCTCTTTCTTCGCACATTATCGCACTCATCTGACGTAGCCTCTCATTACAAGCAACACCACCTCCTAAGAGTAATTCAGATTTTCCAGTATGGGCCATAGCCCTCTCAGCAACCTCAATACAACTAGAGAAAGCATGCTCCTGAAGGGAGTAACAAACTTGCTCCAATGGTAATTTCTTAGAATGAGAAATTGCGGACGTCAATAGTCCTGAAAAGGCTAGGTCTGTGCCATGTACGCCATATGGAAGGGTCAGTAGTTCTGGCCCATCGACAGAAAATTTTTCCCCCCATCTTTGAGATAGTTTCTCTATAGCTGGACCCCCAGGAAAAGGAATACCATGGTTACGAGCAAATTTATCCAGCATGTTACCAATACCGATGTCTAAAGTCTCTCCGATAACCCTGTATTTATCCCCAGATCTAGCTATAACTTGTGTATTTCCTCCGCTTGCGTACAATAAAACTGGATCATCGCAACCAGTTTGATTCCTTCCTACCTCAATATGTGCGACACAATGGTTAACGCCAATTAGGGGAGCTTTCCAGAATGATGAAAGTGAACGGGCAACCGAGGCTCCGATACGTAAGCAAGGTCCAAGGCCCGGGCCTTGGCTAAATGAGACTGCGACAATATCTTCTTGACTGAAATCTTCCCTATTCATAAGAGAAGAGACAAGGTTCGGTGCGACTACAGAATGATGATCAGCGGCCTCACGAGGATGTATGCCACCTTCCTCTGGCTTGAATAATGCTGATTCAGACGAGAATAGCTTTCCTGATTCATCTACAAAGCCAATAGAAAGTGTATGAGCAGTACTTTCGATGCCCACAATTAGTCCTGTCACGTATTTGCGAGAAGGGTAGTGCTTTCAAGCATCACTACTGTCGAGAGTCGTGCGAACACTGGTAGTTAACTCTGGAGAAATAGCCCACATGTCCCATGGCGACTCCTCGAAACCGCTCATAGGTGAAGAAATGGGAGATAAAGATCTGAATATCTACTCAGAAGGATTGGGGATTTTAGTAGAAGACGGGATTATACTGAGCATAAGAGACTCAGAAGAATTGATCTCTGAATATGCTCCTTCGTGGGATAGAAATACAGAAAAGATAGGGAATATGAATATCATAGATGCAAAAGGAGGAGCAATAGTACCTGGTTTTGTAGATTCGCATACTCATTTGATATGGGGCGGAGATAGGAGTAACGAGATGGCACTTAGGCAAAGGGGCTTGAGTTACTCGGATATCTCTAAATTGGGAGGGGGAATATCAAACACCGTTGAAGCCACAAGAAGACTCTCTATTCAGGAGTTAGTTGACATTGGAGTTCAGAGAGCTTCCAATGCATTGAGAATGGGGACAACAACTATGGAAGCAAAAAGTGGGTACGGCCTTAGTACTGAGTCTGAACTCAAATTACTTGAAGCTACAGAAAGAGTGAATCGAATTTCAGTATGTGATATTCAAGCAACTTGGTTAGGTGCACATGATGTTCCTAAGCAGAACAATAAGGAAGAGTATATTGAAGAGTTAATCAGTAGTCAACTGCCAATGGTTGTGGAGCAAGGCATTGCCGTGTGGGCAGATGTATTTTGTGAGCC
>CAXHFZ010000144.1:0-3552 GCA_964016325.1 uncultured Candidatus Poseidoniales archaeon
CCTACTGAGTCTCGTGGGCTCGGAGATGTGTATAAGAGACAGGTAGGAGGGGGTCTCGAAATTGCTATGGCGGCTGATATCAGAGTCGCCAGGAAGGGAAACTTTCAGGTTGGTCTGCCCGAAGTGGCGCTTGGAGTCCTCGCAGGAACTGGCGGGACTGCTCGTTTGTCCAGATTGGTCGGGAAGGCAAAGGCCATGGAGATAATGGTAACTGGAAGAAAATTCTCATTTGAGGAATCACGAGAAATGGATCTTGTCCATGACATATACGACTCGATGACCTTGGAAGAGTTCCGTCAAGATGTCCTGGACTATGCGGGACGGTTTACACTGCCGTTCGCTGCGGCAAAGGCGATTGGAAACATCAAGAGAAGTGTCCAAAGTGGCTTGGAGATACCTCTTGAATATCACCTAGCTCTGGAGAGAGAGCTCCAATCTGATTTGTTCCAATCAAACGATGCCAAGGAAGGAATCAAGGCATATGTTGAGACTAAGACTCCAAGATTTGAAGGAAACTGAGACTGAATTTGATGGTTCTCAGATACGTCGTTTGATATACCTGTTATTCGAGCGAGGGTCATGGCAGATACTGAGATAGTAGAGAGTTACAGTCAAAACTTTGAGTCTTGGATAAATGACTTTACCGAATGGCAGACTAGGATCGGTTTCGATCCATCATGGCTCGGAGATTACAGATTCGACATCAAATTTGATTGGGATACCGCAGGTAGTGAAATAGAATTCGGAGATTTCCAAGGAATGCCAAAGTGGGAAAGAAGGATGCAAATACCACAGCAGAACATTATGGACGCAATAATCAACATGGTTAGCGTTCAGGGAGACACCGAATTCGCGAGTGTTGAGCAACAAAATCACTTGTTGGCCTCAGCGCCCACAGAATACGATAGAAAGTCAGCACTCAGAATAATGTGCGAAGAGCAAAGGCATGGTTGGCAAATGGCATATCTACTGTGCACTTTCTTTGGAGAACAGGGGGTCAGAGAGGCCTCCAAGTTATTGGAGAGGAATGCCCAAGAGGGCACTAGGATTCTAGGCTCTTTCAACGAGCCCATTGATCACTGGCTTGATTTCTTTTGCTTCACTCACTTCATCGATAGAGATGGCAAGTACCAACTAAAGATGTTAAGCACGTCGTCTTTCAAGCCACTCGCGGCCAGCATGGGACCAATGCTCAAGGAGGAGTCATTCCATCTGGGAACAGGTGCAAATGGGTTGAGAAGGATAGTAAAGCAAGGAGTAATCCCCATATCTCTACTCCAGAAATACATCAACAAGTGGGTCAGTACCGGTCTTGATCTGTTTGGCACTGATGACTCGACTAGCGCTCAGTGGGCTTATGTTTACGGCGTAAAAGGAAGATACGATGAGCGCGAGTCAGATGTGGATGCAGATAGAGCACACCTGAATGAGGCTAGTAGGGACCTATACTTCGAAGAGTTGAGGAAGGAAATGGTCAGAATCAGTAAATCCAGAAAAGATGGCGAGCCAGAGCTTTATCTTCCCTCTGATAAATTTAAGAGGGGGATTGGCAAGTATGCAGGAGAGAAGTACACTGTTCATGGAGAAATATTCGAAGGTAGTGACAGTGAATATGAGGCTTACTTGGAGACAGTAATCCCTACTGATGAAGATGAAGACAAGCTGATCAACGACTACATGAAGAAAGAATGGATACAGTATAGAGAGTGGAAAGGCTAGAGGAGGTAGATTGATGCAATTTCATTCACTATCAGTTTTCAACAAGGAGAAGTGTAATCATTTCTTCGAACATCTTACAGACTACTTCCACAAACACCATCATTCAGATGAAGAATCTCCAGATACTTATGAGAATCTCCTGTATACCGTGAAGAGACCATATTCGCCTGAGATGCTCGATGAAATAGACAATTGGATGGGGCTCCCAAAAAGACAGTGGAGAGAAGAGACACAGAGGGAAGTAATGCTCTCCTTGTATGCAATTAGATACCCAGACACCTTACTAATAGAAAGTCTAACTGAGAAGCCTAAGTCTGACATCAGGAGGCTATCGGCTTATCTTCACTTCACACATCATACCTACTCTATCTGGGACGAGGATACTAGGAAAGGCCTTGAAAGACTCGGAATAATGATTCCCCCTACCATAGAGGCTGATCCTTTCATTTATGGAGCATATGTTTCTGCGATTGAGCTTCTAAAAGATGTAGCTCCCTTTACATGCTTCCTTGAGCATGACGTTCCACGGCAGAGGCTGTTTCAGTCAGCTCTGGCCGCATATGGGCGTGAAGCTTGAGTACGTCTTATTTCCTCGACTGTCTTAGAGGTTGCGTGATCGTGCGTACAGTAGCTGTGATTGGCTCCGGAACAATGGGATCTGGTATCGCCCAGGTTTGTGCTCAGACAGGATGGGAAACTAGATTGTATGATGCGTTTCCAGATTCTCTTGAGAAAGGTATGATTTCTATCGGGGAATTTTGGAAGGGCGGGATAGCGAGAGGCAAAAATACCGAAGAACAAGTCAATGAATGGTCAAATAAATTGATTCCTTGCGAAAATCTTGAGGAGGCCCTGACAGGAGTTGATTTAGTAATTGAGGCCGTGCCTGAGAAAATAGACTTGAAGAGATCAGTATTCCAAAAAATAGAGAAGCTGGCTCCAGAATATGCAATTCTGGCCACCAATACCTCGGGATTGAGAATTTCCGAGATTGCATCTGTTGTGGAGAATCCGGAGAGAGTGGTTGGAATGCATTTTTTCAATCCAGTTCCTGTAATGAAGCTACTAGAAGTGATAAAACATGATTTATGTTCTGATGGCACAATAGATGAAGTGATTGAGATAGGTAGGGAAATGGGAAAAACTAGCATAGTTGTTTGCGATATTCCCGGGTTTGCAACTAGTAGGCTTGGCGTGGTTTTGGGAAATGAGGCGATTAGAATGTTGGCGGAAGGAGTAGCGAGTGCCAGTGACATCGACACTGCGATGAAGTTAGGATATAGGCATCCAATGGGGCCTCTCGAGCTGTCCGACTTGGTAGGATTGGACGTCCGTAGAGATATCCTGAATAACCTTGCAGAGTCTTTTGATGATCCTTTTTATCTCCCTCACCCACTTCTTGTTAGACTGGTAGAATCTGGAGAATTAGGGAAGAAGACTGGTCGAGGAATTTACAACTGGTCTGAAGACGGAAAATCGGAAAGAGAAGACCTGTGAGATGATACTGTGCAGGAAGTATTCATCGAGGGGATAGGGATAGTTGCAGGTATCCTGGGAGTAATTGCATGGATTCCTCAAATTAGGGAAGTCTGGATAGAGGGATTGCATGAAGGGATCTCTCTTCCAACTTTCTTCCTCGTTTCAACGGCCCTAGTCCTTTGGCTGATATACGGAATTCTGATTGGTTCGGTATCGATAATTATAGCAAATATAGCCGCTCTAGCTTGTATAATATCTCTAATTGTTGGGGTTATTAGACTTCGTAGCTCAGAGTCAATTTATGGTGCGAACACCGGGAGTTGAACCCGGGTTAGCAGGTTGGGAACCTGCTGT
>CAXHFZ010000145.1:0-3539 GCA_964016325.1 uncultured Candidatus Poseidoniales archaeon
ACTGATGGCTACTGTTCCGGATTCCGGAACAATCGAAGTGACTTGTGCCGCGAGAGATGGTGATGGAGAGACGACTGAAAATAGAACATGGTACATTGGAGTTCCATTCTTGGTATATTCAGAGTCTGATATTCTTACTGACCCCCATCAAATAACAATAGATATTAATCCTGGTTGGCCACCACTAGGCGTTTCTGTCCATCTGGTTCAAGGCTCCTCTTCACAGGAGTTGGGGGCCGTGGATATTGTTTCATCGGGTACAGCATACATCCAGGGTAGCTCTTCAAATATGCAACCTGGGAGAGTGGATGTACGAGTTATGGTTTCCGGAGAAGGGATTTTCAACATGGAGAATACTTACTTACTGGGGCTACTCAAGGAAAGTTCTCCTCCATTGATTTCTATTTCAGACTCCATTTGGGATGGTTCCAAATGGTCTATGCAAGGGCAGTACAGTGATCCTGATGGGGAGTCCGTTTCATTCACGATGAGAGTGGATGGTACCACCGCTGGTTCGGTAAGTGTCTCGGGAAACACCTGGTCTACGCCTCTGATCGACTTCTCGCTTTGGGACTCTGGCGATCACACTGTTGAAGTGGAGGGTTGTGATATTTCGAACAAGTGTACAGTCATCTACCAAGTCGTCAATAATTCGATTCTGTTCGAGGTTGATGAGCCAGATTGTGAGGCCCTCAACTGTGAGTGTGACCCAAGCCTATGTGATGAGGATGGCGGAGGGATTCGAGAGATTCTCCCAGCAAGTGGCATGCTCAGTGTGATCTTTTCTTTTGCATTGGGTACTATTTTCTATCGGAGGAGAGGATAGTATGGCTTTTTCCGGCAGAGTGGAAGAGGTCTCCCACATGAGGGGGCTACTGGTATCCTTTGAGGGAAGGTCTCCCAACCTTGGAGATACTATCAGAGTAAGAGGTGGTAAAATATTAGGAAGAGTGGATACAGTCATTGGCCCAGTAGATTCTGGGCTTGTGCATATCCATCCTGTCTCTAGAGGGGTGGAGGTTGATCTTGCAATAGGCTCCCCGGTTGAGATTGCTCCGCGCAGAGCGAGGGATAAGCGGGGTGGTAACCGACATAGGAATGGAAAGAATACCGGTAGGAATGAGAGTGGTAGATCCAGAGATGATGGAAAAAGGGGCAGAGGTCCCAGTAATACTGGAAGGCGAGGAGAATCCAGGAAAAAGGGTGGAGTCAATAGAGGAAGAAGCCCCAGATACGATGGACGCGGTTCTAGAAAAAATTCTAGAGGGCGTGGAAGAAGGTGAAGAATCTAGGGCATCGACTCGGTGCTTCCGGCACAATCCTTGAGAATACCGTCGAGGGGCTTCTCGAGTCTTTGGATTTGGTTTCTGATAAGAGATTCAAATATTGGGAGTTCGACGTTAGAGAGTCCTCTGATGGAGTCCTATTTGTATTCCATGATGACTGTATCAAGATCAATGGAAAAATGATCGAAACCCGGTATCTTAGCTATGATGAGATTTACAGGGCAGGTGAGTCTATGATGATCAGCATTCCTACATTTCAACAGATTATGGAAGTTCTCAAGGACAGGGAGGAGAGAGTCATGATAGAAATCAAAAATGTTCATTCTGATGTTGCAAGAGAGACCTTGCTTCTCTCTGTTTCTGGTAATGAAGACTGGATATTAATGTCGACTCCGGAGAGATTCGTGAAGTCATTTCCATCTACAACTCGTGATCTTTGGAACGAGAGGGCGAGGACTCTTGGAGTGAAGTTGGTAAGGGTAGGGAGACATAGGGTAGACTTGTTCAAGGCTTCCAGATTCCTAATAGGATGGTACTTCGCAAAACCGAGATGGTTTTTCGGTTTTTAGGCAATCATTGATTTAGGGTACCCTAAATTTTATGTCTGCAATATCTCACGGATGCCCATGAGAGCAGAAGGGATCAAGAATTGGGCGATGGCAAACAAGGCATTTCTAATGGCCGGATTGGTATTTTCAGCAGGAGTCCTATACCTGATATTTGACGTAAACTACGAATCGTGTGATGATGAAGATAACTGTCTGACAATTGCATTCGAAGTACAAGATACCTACTTAATTTGGGATAAGAATCCTCAGCATCTAGCTGATAAGATGAGTTCGCTGACTGGAATGGACGTGGAAATATATCCAGTTACTGGTTCGGGAGGAATTATAGAAGCCATTGACAAAGGAAATGCTGATATCGGATTCGTTGACGGCGCTGCGGCATGGCTCGCTTGGGAAGTATACGAGTTGGATGTGCTGGCTGCGGAGTGGAAGTCTGATGGAAGGACGCACTACAATGCCGCTGCATGGGTCAAGGCTGACTCAGAAATAGCCGCGGCCTATCTCGATGACGATCCGGATACCGATCCATTTGCGCTTATGGAGGGTAAGAAATCTTGCCATACAGGATGGCTCAAGAGTGCTGGAATGCTCATCCCAATGGGGTACCTGATTGGAAATGGATATGCAGACGTTATCGGCGACCCGAATGACATTGACTCGCTGAGGGCTACAGTGACCACCTTCTTCAGCGAGGATTCGAGCATTCCAGAGGGCGGAACTCAATACTCTGGATACAAGGGTGCGATGAAGTGCATGATGACAGGCTACGGAGATCTAGCGCTGACCAAGGATACCGCTTACCGTCTGTACTGCGACGAGAATGATGACGGAGTTGCGGATGGGGACGATTGGTGCATGGATCTGGACGAGCTTGTCATGCTTCCTTCTTTTGGTCAAGCACCAAGCCACCCAGCTCTTTACAACCCTGACACCATGGACATCGAGACCGTGGAGCTGGTACAGAATGCTTTGGTTTCCCTGAATGAAGATGCAGAGGGGCGAGAGATCCTTAGTGATCTCCTAAATACTGACGGGATGGTAGCAACCACTGCTGCTGACCACCTGGGGACCTATGGAGATGCTGTTTCCAATGTCCCAGGAATTCAGGCTTACTTTTCGTGAACTGCTGAAACATACATTGAATTCCTCAATCAATATCAGGTTATTGGAGATGGTAGTATGAAAGTCGCTTGGACATTGGTAATTTTGATGCTGTCTTCACTCTGTATTGGATGCTTTGGCGGGGGTGATGACGATGAATTCCAATGGCCAGATCCAGTTGTAGATAGTT
Organism: uncultured Candidatus Poseidoniales archaeon; assembly: GCA_964016325.1. Classification (GTDB taxonomy): domain Archaea; phylum Thermoplasmatota; class Poseidoniia; order Poseidoniales; family Thalassarchaeaceae; genus MGIIb-O5. The sequence continues at coordinate 3,147 of CAXHFZ010000145.1, forward strand.
GTCAAATGGATTATGACTTAGAATGCTCAACACTGTTACAATTAGGAGAGACTGCTCATCATTCTTTAATCAACCCAGTCGATGGAAATATGTGGATTTTATTCCTGGGCGGAGTCATAAAGTCGTGGGATGGAGAAAATCTTGAGGACGTAGCTGACTTAAGCAGTCTAGTTAGCCAATGTCATGTTGAACAGGGCCTTCTTGGGTTCTCCTTTGACAATGACTACGAAGAGTCTATGACGATTCTATTGTCTTATGTCGAAGAAGGAACTTGTGAAGGAGAAAATCAGTCCGATTTGGTGCTTTCATCTGCTGAAATAGGGGAAGATGGTATGATCGATATGGAATCAATAACAGCTGTCTCTTATACACATCTGACGCTGCCGACGAATG
>CAXHFZ010000146.1:0-3485 GCA_964016325.1 uncultured Candidatus Poseidoniales archaeon
ATCCTACTGAGTCTCGTGGGCTCGGAGATGTGTATAAGAGACAGTTCTACATTTGCAGATAATGGCGATTTACTAATCGCATACTCTGGTTCTGGTAATTCAGAGAATGTAATTAACGGAATTAAATACGCCAACGAGATTGGTTGCAAAACTGTAGCAATTACCGGAAATTATAATGGGATGGGAGGGGGGAAAATTGTAGATTTAGTAGATTTATCCATAGTTATCCCCAGTACTTCCATGGAAAGAATTGAGGATGTCCAATTGGTGATTAACCATATCATCAAAGAGGCAGTGAAATCAAACCGCGAGCAGTGATTACATGTTCCCGCCGATGAGGGATAGGGAAAGTCTGTACACCCCACTAGAATTGCACACTCTCCCAATCAAAGGACGATGGCAAGGAAAGATAGCATATCTCGATAGGGACGGGGTGATTATTAGGGGATTCGAGGACTATGTCAATTCTCCTGACGAGGTCGAGGTCCTCGCCGGAGCCCCCCAGGCAATTGGTGACTTACGAAGAGAGGGATTTAGGATATGTATCGTTACTAACCAATCTCCCGTGGGGAGGGGAATTTGGAGTAGAGAAAATCTAGCTAACATACACGACAGAGTTCGTTCTGAGATTATTTCAGCAGATTCTGATGCGATTCTTGATTTGACATTACACAGCCCTTACGCTCCTTGGCATAATTCGTGGGCGAGAAAACCCAATCCTGGTATGCTAGAAGCAGGCAGACAGATTATTGAAGCCGCAGAGTCAGGGACATTACTCTCTGAGGGAGACATAAAATTTGGCGATGAATGGAAAAACCGTCCCTCTGAGGCAAACTCTGTAATGGTAGGCGACAGAAATGTAGACATGGAGGCCGCAAAATCATTTGGCGTAAGGTCATTCAAATGCGATCCAGACAAGGGATTGAATGAAGTCATCTCAGAAATATTGGTGAGGGAAAATGAGTAAGGAACTCATTACGGTTAGAATCGGCCTAGATGATACTGATCACCCTGATTACGGTTGTACCACCCGATCTTTTGACCATCTACTGCATAAATTATCTAAAGTTGAGGGAGTCGATGTACTAGATAGAATGCTTGTCCGACTTTGGCCATATGCCAAAAGGAGAACTAGGGGTAACGGCGCACTTTCGTCCCGATTATCATTGCCTATCGCATCAAAGGATCATTTCATGCAAACCTGCTCTGATTGGTTCGACGAACTTCTAAATGACATTGTCGAGATTCCCCGGGATCAAAACTCACCATCTCCCGCTTTGTTGATTTCTTTTGGAAAGGTACCTGAGAACTGGTATTGGGACGCTGTTAGAGGGGAGGTCGAACTTGAAAGCAGGGAGGAAGAAATAAACTCATTTGCAATAACGGTTCTTTCTCATCCGGACAAGTGGGGGATAATTGGAGCCAGTTCAGCAATCTCTTGGGATCCTCCGGGTAATCACTCGTGGGAGCTAATCGCATGGAGGAAATCACACCTAATAGGTACGAAAAGAACGGTTTCCAAGGACTCAGTGATGCAGTTATCCGAGTTATTCACGGACACATTCATGAATAGAGATCCCACTGCAGATAAGGGAATTATCGCACCGAGAACTCCCTGCCCGGTACTTTATGGAATACGTGGCGCAAGTAAAGAAGCTGTAGAATCCGCACATGCCTGGATGCAAGATGTTGAAACCAATGAGAAGTGTGAACTATGGGCTTCTCACATGTCTAATCAACTATCAGACGACCATCTTTTAGGGCCATCATTTGGTACGGTAATATCTGATCCAAGAGTCGTTAAAGGAGCGCACGCCAGTCTAAGGGTAATCTCAGAAGGTTCGGGAGAAACCTTGGTTGCTTTCAGCGAAGGGGGCCCGGTAAACAGACTTCTACGTCAACTCTCCCCCGGAGATAAGGTTTCTTGGATGGGACTGAGATCACCAGACAAGGCCATCCATCTTGAAAAATTGAAGATAGTCTCCCCTTCTCCCAGGATTACCACCCGTCCCAGATGTTGTGGAAAGGCCATGAGGAGCAAGGGTAAAAATCAGGATTTATCATGTGATAAGTGCAAGACGAAAGCTCCAAAATATTGGCTTTCAGACGAATGGTCTCCAGATATTCCTAGCTCATTTGATGGTTGGACCCAGCCACCCCCTTCTCAAAGAAGGCATCTCTCCATGCCCCTAGAACTTGGCATCCCTTCTTAGGTGATTATTTATCTGGGATTATGCTCAGATAATCGTGGACACCGAATCAGTAATCCAGTTTGTCCTTGCAGTAACTGCAATATTTCTGCTATCTTTGCTGATTCGTAATTTCAAGCCAGGGAAAAAGGATGAGAAACCCAAATACTCGGGATTAGCTAGATCCCCAGAGGAACTATACACCCCGTCGGAAGAGGCAATATCAGAAATGGAAGATCTAATTTCAAAGCTCAATTGACCAATTCCTCCAGCCCCATTGAAGTCATCCTAGCTAGAATTACAATATCTTCACCAGAGAGAATCCTAACACCATCCTTTTTGGGGTGCTTTAGAAGTAAAAAAGTCGTATATGAACTCTCAATCTGGGCCCCTCCTCGAGTCAGCCAACCACTGTCAGATAATCCAGAAGCGTCTTCGTATGATGACGAAGTAATGATCAGGCTGGTCTTGTGGGCAATCGATGACAGCCTCTCAGCAGCATCGACGTCATCTTTCCTAGCCCTTCCATTACTTTCACACCAGTCATCGACTATTACAACATCATCTCTTCCGAAGTCTTCAGCCCTAGCGAGAATAAAGTCTAAATTTCCTCCAAAGTCTGTAGAAAAATCTAGAATTGAGATTCTCATCAACCCTTGCTCGTCAATATCCTGCAGGATCTCTCTAAATCTATCTGGGTCAGGCATTTTTCTACAGGCCCATATTACTCTTCCTCCACTCAATAACGTGTCTGACACAACCCCAAGGCAAAGCGTGGTTTTCCCTGCCCCAGGTGATGCCGAAATATGCACTGCCCTTCCTTCTAAGCGGATCACGATTTACCGTGTGTGACATAGTCAAAGAGGATTACTGAACTAATTTTCAGAGAAATATAATCAATCCCCTCCTTCATCAGGCATATGAGAGAGCCATGAATGAGAGAATTCCAAGGCGTGAGGCACCTGATTTTAGAGACTCCGAAGATGGAGTAATATCATCAATATTAGAAGATGGATTTCTTAACGTGGCTTTAGATGATGCAAATCAGTATGGCCCCCATGCAATGATAATATTCCTCGGTTTGGCTTCAGTACTAACAGGATCTATTTTGGGATTGGCCATGGTCGACCCAATACTCTCGGTCGGGACAGTAATTCTCATAGTTGGCTCCATTCTAACCAACTATCTGATTGCGAAGTTCAAGCTCCCCGGTAAATAGTAGGTTATTCACCTCTACCTGGAGTCTTAAAACTGTCTCTTATACACATCTCCGAGCCCACGAGACTCAGTAGGATC
>CAXHFZ010000147.1:0-3431 GCA_964016325.1 uncultured Candidatus Poseidoniales archaeon
AGATCCTACTGAGTCTCGTGGGCTCGGAGATGTGTATAAGAGACAGGAACCACAGTCGCTGAGTGGGAATCCGAAAAAGAGGGAGACAGGCTGGAAAGTTTACCTGTCGCTGCAGCGAGCAGTAGCTCTCCTAGATCCCCTTCTATCAGGGGAATTGTGACTTGAGTTTCTGGGTCCCCAAACCTGACATTGTACTCTACTACTCTGGGAGCCCCCTCAGAATCAATCATCAGTCCGACGTAGAGAACTCCTCGGTAGGGATCCTCTTGGTTCCTCAGGTAATGGTGCATTGGCTCAACAATCTCGTCAACTGCCCTCCTAAGTACTGATGAAGTGACTATTGGAGCCGGGGCATAGGCGCCCATTCCTCCAGTGTTAGGTCCCTTATCCCCCTCCCGGGCCCTCTTGTGATCTTGGCTCGGAGGCAGGCAAACATAGCCAGATTCATCCATGAGGACCAATAAAGATGCTTCCTCACCGTGAAGAAATTCTTCAGCGATGACAAATCCGTCTCCCTCTATGGAATCGAAAATAAACTTCGATGCGTCGTCAATTTCGGACGTAACCACTACTCCCTTTCCCGACGCAAGAACGTCTCTTTTGATGACCCATGGGGGAGGATTTCCTTGTAGAAAAACTTCGATATCTGAATGCTCGTCTAATCTGACCGAGTCAGCGGTGGGTATGCCTAATTTCACCATCAAGTCCTTTGCATGGGTCTTTGATCCTTCCAACATAGCCCCCTTCGCACCTGGTCCGAAGCTGGGAATCCCAATTTCCCTCAGCCTATCGGAAATTCCTGCCACTAAAGGCCCTTCAGGACCTACAACTACCAAATCAGCTGATATTTCCTGTGCCAGAGATACTAATCCCTCGATATCCATGGCATCAATCTGATGATTTGTTCCCATGATCGCCGTCCCTGCGTTCCCTGGGGCCGTATGAATTGACCCAATTGAGGGACTCTGAGATAGGCCTATCGCCAAGGCATGCTCCCTTCCTCCGGAGCCAATGATAAGCACTGACATGGATGTCATGGTTGCTCGCAAGGCACGCAATGAATAACTCTACTGTTCTGCTGTTTTCAGTATGGAACTGACTTCAATCCAAGCTTGAATCCAAGAATGTTAGTCGCCCTGTGAATCACTGGGGTCAGAATCAGTAGCGAGATTATCTCATTCATCAAATCCGGACTGGTAATTATTTGTCCTTCAAAGAACAGGAAAGCGGCGGCAAATATGGCAACCGCGAAAGTCAGAGTGTCCAGGATAGGTGCCTGGGAGCTCTCATTACCCTCTCTTTTGTGGCCCTTCCTCCTCTTGAAGTAGGAACCAACCAAGTCACCAGTCATACAGGCCGTCCCGAGTACAAATCCCATGGTAAAGGCCGCGCCCCATTCTCCACCTATCCAAAACCAGTCATCGGAAGTCGCCCATAGAGTCGGATCAATGAAAGGCCTGGATTCAGCATGGTTTCTTCCTCCCCACAGATGGTGTGTCAGAAGAGTCAGGGCACCGCTAAAAAAAGCCCCTCCCAGGAATCCATTCCACGTCTTACCATCCCCCAGAGCTCTGAATCCATCACTCAGAGTCCTTCCTTGGTCTATTACGATACTATTGAAACCGAACTTATCTGGAATCCACTTACCGAAAAGCATTGCACCGGTGTTGGCCAGGTAGAAGGGGCCGTACATTAGCAGTACAGTGACTATGTTCAGTGCGAAGCCCCATGATGAGTCGTTGAATGACTCGGAGAGCGTCTGTACCGTTTCCATGCCATGCCCAGCAATGGCCGGTGTATGAGTGATTTGGTAACCGTCGTATTTGGCCCAATACCGACCTCAGCAGGCAAATCATTGATTTGCCAGCTTCCATCCCTGTAGCTATGAGCAAGAGAGTAGCAGTCCTTCAGGCATTGGTTATCTTGATGTCCTTCTTGGTAGTTAGTGGATTTGCATCCGGACAGGAGAATGAAACCACCATCGACACCAGTGTCATTTGGGAGGGGGATGGAGGTGTCCTGACTTGTGATTACGATCACGTTAGGATTGTGATGGGTGGCGAGCTCACAATCAGAGACAGCGTTGTAGATCTACGTTGTCAGATAACAATCGACGAAGGGGGGGCCCTCTATGTGGAGGATTCTCATCTTGAATGTGGCCTGACGGATGAGCCTGATTATCCATCCAATTCGGACTGTGGCTACGGACTGAAGGGGTACGGGTACTGGGACGAAGAAAGCAGAGCCTCGTTCAAGGTTCCCAATGAGGGTATCGAGGGCGATTTCACCATGACCATGCATTCCGTCGGAGGGGCTAGCTACTACGGTTCCCAGGCATTCATCGGTGACTCAGGTCCAATCTCACTGAACGGAAGCAGTCACACCTTCGAGTTCTCTGACACGGATGGCGAAGACATTTGGATAGGCCTGATAGGGTATGGTCAATCACCTGTATCTGTTTCTCATGTGATAATAGAAGTAGGGAATGAGGAAATAGAGCTCACTGGGCGTTACTTGGAACGAATGAACATGATGGCAGCAGGAGAGAGGGCATATGAAATCGTGGTAAATGGGCACATTAGCATGAGTGGCTCATCTCTAGAGGGTGCCAAACTGACCATCGGCGAACATGGCTCCCTCGTTACGAACGACAGTACTTTTGACAGGGTCGGACCAATACTGTCCCAAGGGGACGGTTCTATTGTCAGGATAGTCAATTCGACATTCAGCAACAGCCTCGATGACCATGACGTCAGGGGTACTGCGTTCAGCGAGATTACCTGGGAAGACTCTGTTGGGAGCGGAGGATTCACTGACAGATGGGAAAGGAGGCTCGTGAATCAGAAGGTGGTGTTCGACTCCAAGGGCGTGATTTTCAGAGTTAACGGAATGGGTGTTGCCGAATCCACATCCTTCGAGTCTTTCAGTGATGACTCCGGAGAGGCCTTGGTCGATGGAGGTGGAGAGAGGGTGATCGAGGTAGGCTGGTCGAATGGGACAATTTGGAGCGAGTCTGCAACGATTGAGATAATCTCATACAGGACCGGTTGGAACCCGGATGGCTCTGGGATTGACGACTACGGCGGTTACAGCATACCCCTCTCTTGGAATGACTCTCAATACGTGAGGGACAGCACCCCGCGTATAGAGTGGTCAAATCTGGAGTTTGTGCTTGAAGAGGGGGTCTCGGAACCAGTGGGTTATGTTGGTAGCTCTGTTCCGATGCGTGCCTCGTTCACAAACAGTGGTAGTGCCTCGGCCAGCTTCTACATCTCCTGCGACGTGGTTGAGACGGGGTTGGATGCAGATATTGGTGGATTCCAAGGACTGGTGCTGGATGCTGGTAAGACGGATGAGATCTTGTTCGATTGGAGAGGGGGAGAAACTGGGGATTACAGTCTTGATTGTGAGATTCTGACACCCACTCAATT
>CAXHFZ010000148.1:0-3424 GCA_964016325.1 uncultured Candidatus Poseidoniales archaeon
ACTGGGGACTGGCATCGGTCTACACAGAGAGATGGATCCACCAGCCCAGCAAGCTAGATAACGGATTCGCGCCGTATAACGGAATCACGCCATACTCCAGCTCGAATCCGTTCTCTTACACTTTCCTTGGTATCGAACTTAGTCCCACCCTCCTGGCTATTGGTTGGTTCATGAAATTCAGAGTCGCCTTTCTTGTCAACCTAGGCTCAATTGTAGCATGGTTCTTCCTAGTTCCACTGGTGGTAATCCAAGATGTTCCGGTATACGACCCTTCCCTAGGGTCATATGTCAGCATCACCCAGTACTCGGACCCATCATCCGGAATATTCAACCCCACGATCCAGTGGAAAGCATTCTCATCAGTGGTAAGGACGATTGCTATTGGGGCCATTCTTGGTGGGGGAATGTTTGGACTGATCAAGATGGCCCCGACATTCATCTCTATCTTCGGAGACATTTCCTCAGCATTCACTGGGGGTAGGGGAGACGAGTTCATCGAGAACAAGGGTTGGTATGAGTGGCCACTCACCCATATTCCTGTCTTCATGGTGATTTCATTCTTCGCAATGATCCTTACGTTCTTAGTTGGAGGCTTTCCCCTCCTTCCCTCCGCAATTTTTGCCATCGTACTGATCTTCACGACTTTCCTTCTAGGGGCAATAGCTGTCAGGGTGATGGGGGAGACAGGCATAGAGCCAGTCTCGGGAACCTCCTTCATCGTGCTACTGATGTTACTACTGATATTCCTTAATCTAGATGTCGGGCTAGACAAGGAAGAATCGGTCTTGATAGCATTAGTTGGTACCACCGTCTTCGGTTCTGCCATCAGCATGAGTGGTACCGTGGTGGGCGATTACAAAAATAGCCTATACATTGGTAATAGGCCTTACCATATCTCGAAGGGCAACATCATGGGAGTTATTCCAGGGGCCATACTAGGAGCCGCAGTGGCTATTTTCCTGTCCAAGCTACTAGCGGACGGCACAATAGACCTACTAGCCCCTCAGGCTAACGCTTTCGCGTACTTCACCACCATACTGGCCGAGGGGCAGGGAGACTGGGGGGCGCTGGCCCTGGGATTCGCCCTTGGTGCGTTTGTCGAGTGGGCTACGGGAATGGGCACATCCTTTGGACTGGGCATGTATTTGCCCACGCCAGCGACCTTCCCAATGCTTCTAGGTGGAGCGGCCAGAGACTGGTGGGAGAAGCGAAGATTACAGCCTAAGGTGGATTCTATCAGAATAGAGAAAGGATCCCAAGAGGCAGAGAGATCAAGGGCGTTGATGCTGCTCTACACATTCATGATAGCCGCCGGAGCACTGACAGGTGAGGCATTCTACGGTGTGGAAGCCGCCATCCTAGCCGTTCTCGATGACCAAATAGGGACCAGCCTTTCCAATTGGCCGGCAATCAGGCTAACCGGCTTCATAATGCTCAATGCCATTCTCGGGGCCTTGATCTACATCCTATTCAGTAAAGCCGGAATAATCGGGACCAGCAATGGCCCAAGGGAACCCGATTTCAAGGTTATGGATGCAGAACTTGCGTGATTCCATGAGCAAGGAAAATTCCGCTAAGCCGGGGCATTACGTTCTCCTCGCACTCGCACTCGTTGCCGTATCCAGCGCGGGCGCCGTACTCCAACAGATGGAAGGAGTCCCCCCTCTACTGAAGGCCTCCTGGAGAATGTATGGAACCTCGATAGTACTAATCCCTGGCCTAATCTATCAGTGGAGCAGAATGGAGGAAGGCACCCTCCAAAGCAGAGATTGGCTACTGATGTCAATTTCAGCCATCTTCCTAGCTCTTCACTTCGGTAGCTGGATCTGGTCCCTAGATCACACTAGCCTAGTCCATAGCCTGCTCTTCGTCACCAGCCATCCGCTAGTAGTAGTCGCAATAATGCCCCTCATAGGCGCGTCCGTGAGAAGAGGACATGTCTTTGGCGCCATCATAGGTTTCCTTGGAGCCTCCATAGCCCTGCTAGAAGTAGAGAGCAACAGTCAAGTCACCTTCATTGGAGATGCAGCCGCCTTCCTTGGTGCCGTAACTGTTGTCGGGTACCTAATGATTGGAAGGCACCTCAGGTCCTCTAGAAGCATCCCAGTATTCATCTACGCATTCCCAGTCACGCTCATGGCAGGGCTAATGCTTACGATAGGCTCAGTCACTTTAGAGGGAACATCCCTAAGCTCCGCCACCCCCGAACTAAGTGTATTAGGCTGGATGGATGCCGTATGGCTTCCGTGGATAGCATACCTGTCCCTTGGTCCAGGACTTTGTGGCCATACAGTGATAAACACTGCACTAAGATGGATTTCCCCGATTGTGGTGTCTGTCGCTCTGATATTCGAACCAGTAATTGGAGGGGCAATAGGATGGGCGATAACGGGAGAGGCTTATATCGGAACATGGACATTAATTGGTGGCCCATTAATGCTAGCAGGAGCTATAATGGTCACCTTGGAAGAGAGTAGAAATACGCAAAATAGAGACACGTATTCATGAACTAAACGCCTGTCGCATGTATGTGAAGAAAGCGCATCTCTTTGTTACTAACGACGATGGCATAGATGCAGATGGTCTAGTTTCACTAGTGACGAGACTACACTCGGAAGGACATCCAGTAGTGGTGCTCGCCCCACAGAACGAGCAGTCTGCCACTGGCATGAAGTTGACTCTTTCAACCGGCATGCAATTCACAGAAAGAAAAGACCTCTCTGAAGCTATTAGGGTCGAGGGAGGGCCCCCGCTCAGAATGTTCTCCCTAGATGGTAGCCCTTGTGATTGTGTCATCGTGGCGCTCGAGGGCGGACTCAAGTCATGGGCACCGGAGATAGATCCAATGCTATGTATCTCTGGAATAAATCACGGCCCCAATCTTTCTGTCGATGTACTGCATTCAGGTACCGTATCCGCAGCAAGAGAGGCCTCACTGTACGGGATGCCAGCCATCGCCACTAGCCTAGCGACATACAAGCACAGAAACTTTGAGGATACTCTTGAGGTCGTAATGGGGTTAGTTGCCAAATGCGAAGAATCACTTCCCGCAAAACTTCCCAACTTACTCAGGCCCAATGGAACCGGCAACAAGCCATTCGGAGATGATGAAGAAACATTGTTGAGATCGGCATTCCATCATGGGGACCTCTTCCTAAATGTAAACCTACCAGAGAAATGGAATGGCTCCATCACCACAGTTTCATTGGGTGCGAGGTGGTACAGAAGCGCTTCTGATATGGATCAGACGCCTTCAGAGAGAATAGAATTTGAGGTCGGAACAGCCACCATAGTCGAGGAGGACATCCCAAGAACAGATTGCAGTGCCATCAATGACGGAAAGGCATCGATAACGCCTCTCGGTAGCTGGCCTTCTAACCACCCTCTCGGAATTAGCAAAAGTCTCCTAGAGTCCTCTATCAAC
>CAXHFZ010000149.1:0-3424 GCA_964016325.1 uncultured Candidatus Poseidoniales archaeon
GTTACGCTCGTTAGGGACATTGCAACAGGTGCCGTCAGTAGCAATCCTGAGTCCTTCGAACCGATGCAGGGTAAACTGTATTTCACTGCGGATAACGGCATCGCGGGCAGGGAATTATGGAGGAGCGATGGCACTAGCATGGGAACTGGATTGGTCACAAATATCGGGTTTAACGCAAGCAGTAGCGGACCTACCAAGAAGGTTTCATTGGGGGATAACATATATTTTACCACGAACTATGACTATTCAACAAAGCTTTGGGAATCTGATGGGACGCACATTAATTCCACCGTGATTTACCAATCTAACACTTCGATAAGGGATCTTTCAAGTCAAGGAGGATCGCTTTACTTCACGACGGTGGATGGTACACGTATCGTTCTGAACAAGTTAGATATCCATACAGGTACAGTGTCCAACCGAGGGTCGATAAATATGAGTTCAGACAGAAGTGAGATAATTTATGCGGAGGCAAATAATACAGTTTTTTACTTCATTGTGAATGATTCAATTTACAGCCATTCGGACAATGGGATACATCGATTACACTCTCCGACAGTGGCGTCATCTGGAATAGCTGGAGTTGGGGGTAAAGTATTCTTTGTCGCAAATTACGGTTATGGAATGGAATTGATGTATCATTGGTACAATCCCGGGCCAGTGATATCAATCTGAGTTTCTATCATAGGGCAGGATGTTCTGCCACTCCGAAGCATCCGATCTTGAGACAATCGCATGCACCCATTCGGTTTCTGAGACGTTGAACACCTCGTGTGGAAGGCCCGGCTCAATGTAGAACATATCTCCTGCGCTGTGGACCACTGATTTTTTGCATCCCGGACCATACTCGTGCCTGACGCTTCCCTTGAGCAGGTAAATCATCACATCAAAATCAACGTGTATGTGTGCCTTGGCTATTCCACCGGGAGGGATGTATGCCCTGTTCATGGAAAGTCCGGTGGAAGGCGTATTCTTACCGGATAGCCCTGCACCATACTCAATATTGTTCCAACCTCTGACCTTCTCTACTTGCCTCAAACTCCATATTCCGCCTTCGTCAGAAACAAAAGAAGTTAGGTCGTTCTGCTGCCCAGTCAAAGATAGCTCCTCTTCAGTCACCGTACCACTCTGTACTAAGTGGGAAGTAACCCCATTTCAATCATTCCATAAACTGAACGATAGTTTCGGTCAACGCTAAAAGGGAGAGGTGGCTCGGCGCCTCGTCGAGGAACTAGACTGTCAGCACGGACAAATACGTGCACAGCATCTGGATTGCCCTTGGTTGACTCCAGAAGTACGTCATTTCCATGCCCCACCTGTGGGTATTCGATTGGCAGAAGCAGGAGATGCAGGCTACAGGGAGTTGCCTACATTTGTCCAGAGTGTGGCTTTCAGGGACCATAGGAGGCAGTGATTTGGGGCATGTAGTGGTGAAGTACAAGGTTACTATGGATCAACCGGAAGAAGGGAGGCCAGATTACGACGGAATAGCTTCAAGAATCGGGGAGCTACAAGAAGTCCAGACATACGAGATTAAGCCACTGGCTTTCGGTATGATGTTCATAGAAGTTCAAGCAGTCCTTGAAGACGGCGAGGGAACTGTGGACGAGTTCGAAGCGCGAGTAAGGGGAACTGATCCCCTGGTTGGCCAGATTGAGACCTTGGAAATGGGAAGACTCTGATCAGAAGTGATCCAGTGGCGACCTCATGAATTCTCTCATCAGGACCGTAGCATAGGTCCCGGGCGGAAGCGTGAAAGAGAGCCTTAGTGAAGCTCCTTCGGGACTCCACCTATCTCCATCCTGAGGGCCCTCTTCCCATCTCTTGGACTTCTCAGATGAATCGGGCATATCTGTCGCTTCCTCTACTGAAAAATCAGTAAATGGAACTGCTAATGGCCTCCTAGTTCCACTCGTGGAGAGCCGTGGTATTCTCCTGACCCTCCAATTCAATGAGTCAAGTTCCGTGTCAGAAATCGCTTTTGACTCGGCCTCCCCGGGCCTTCCTAGAGTTAGAGTAGATTCGCTACCAGGGAGTGGACCAGTTATGGAAAGCCTTCCGAGCCTACAATTTCTGATACATCTACTTAGATTGGTTTTACTGACTAATGCCATCTTAGATACGTCTATTCTACCATTGGACTTGGTTGGAGCGACTATGTCGCCTATCTCGGGGTCGATTATGCTCATCCCAGAAGAAATCCTAAAGGAAAGTGTATGATTAAATGCCAGTGATTGCAAAGAGTGTATCATCAGCAACTGAAGAGAGTTGGGAAGGGTCTTGAATGACCCTAGCCAGTCATCTGGCTTACTCTCGAGGTGATTGAGCATTTCTCTCTCATAGCCGAGATGATCGGGAATTATTTCCAGACATTTAGATGGATCTTTGGTTTCCCTCCACATTTTCCTGAAATTATATGTTTCCTCACTGGCTCTGCCTCCTTGCATTCCCAGATACAAGTCTACGGCTGATTCGTAGTCATCTTGAATGACTGCCATGCCCACTAATGGGGTAACTGGCCTGTTGGCGCCGAATCTTTGAGGGCCAATCCAGTTGGGGAATACATCGGCTCCTAGACTTTCTGAAAGCCCCTCACGAATCCTATTTACTCTGAGTAGTGCCTCTTTTCCATCCATCGGCTTACCGTCGGGAAAACAGCATCCTCTGACTGTTATTGTGAATCTATTTCCATCGTGATCACTCATTCCAACTTTCTGATGAGTCCTTCCAAGAATCTCTAAATCACAATCGGGGATTTCGACCGCCTCTACTTTCTTGATATTCGCATCTATAACAAGAATTTGAGTGGTAACAGCCCTCTTGTCTTTAAGTCCTGAGGCAAAAATTCTGTTCCTACTGATCCCACATTGTTTTGATAGTCGGTTCAGGAACCTGTTGGTTTCCCAATTAGTTAACGTGACCCTTGCCACAGTAAATCTCCCTTTTGGGTCCAATGCAGGAACTCGGGAAACTTCCTCAACTCTGAAATCTTCAACTCTGACCTTTAGTAGACCGCCTACGCCCTCATCTGGAAATGCCCAGCCAACGAGTCCTAGAGATTCCTCTATGCCATCCGTTGGCACGTTCTCACCATCCTCAGAGTTTTAGCCCTGAGAACTCCTTTGAGATTCCGGTGCATAGATCTCTAAACACCTTCTCCGCCTTCTTTCCCTTGACAGCTCTAACGTAGAGTTCTGGTTCATCCAAATCTGGATGCTTCTGGAAAAAATTTGCATACTCCACGTTTGGACTCTCGTTTAACCTTGATCTGAAAAGCTGAAGGGTTGTATGCGTCTCTCCTGAAATCCTAAGTCTAAGTTCGCGACCCTCATTCATTAGTACTTTTATCGACATGGATATCCGCCCGACTGGACACTCCCTTTTGAGGGCTTTCCTAAGTTAGTAGCCCCTGCGGGGCCTGCTG
>CAXHFZ010000150.1:0-3401 GCA_964016325.1 uncultured Candidatus Poseidoniales archaeon
AAGAAAGGGCTCTCTAAGGCCATAGATTCTCGGTTTGCGTCCACAGTTACAAGAAATCCCTCTGTTAGTCAGGGGAATCCTTTCCAAATCGAGGTTGGATTGGTCTTTGGGGGAGATCTGACCTCCGATGGGCCAATAGAGATTCTGAGATTCGCTAATAGGGTCCCCCTGATGTATCAGCAAGGGGGGTGCTTGCTGACTAAGGCCCTTGAAGCCGTGAACTGGAAGAGTTACGGTTTGGAACAGCCAGGAGGAAGCGGAATACCAAAGGGACCTGCGGCAGTATTAATTCATCTGGCTTCTACTAATGTCCAATTCACCAGTGAAGCAAAAGAGGCGGTCTCACACAATGAGGAGGTTTTTGATGAAATTAGAAAGGCGATGCTGGAAGTTGGAAGGGGGCTCAAAAATCATCTGAAGAAGAGCTCCCAACGAAAGAAAGCCAAGGAGAAGTTTGAGCTCGTGAATATTATTCTTCCTGAAATTTCCAAGAAGTCCTCAGAGCTACTGGGTAGGGAGGAGCCAGATTTGGCCCCGGTAATCACTCAAATTATGAATGCTGTATTCCTTGAAGAGGTTCTGACATGGGATAAAGAAAGACGTCTTTCCCTGTGTTCAATAACAATACACAACTACACCGCTAGGGCCAGAGCATACACTATCTTAGCCAAGTGGCCAGAGAGTTCTGAAACCTCAATGGAGTTCAACCCCAGGGGAGGGAGGAAAGAGGCTCGGGGGTTATGGGCTTGGAGATTAGACACCTTGGACCCTGGAACTTCTACAGTTCTCGAATTTGGTATATCGGGGCTAACTAAGGGAGATTGGAATGAAGCTGACATCTTCTTCAGAGGGAATGGAGAGATTATTGGTGCTACAAAGATGGATGAGGCACTGTTAGACGAGCAACGTAAGGCTGAGGCACTGGAGGCCGCAGTGGAGGAATTCAGGAGGAAAGATGTTTCTTCACAAACTGCTGATATGGAATCCGAGCAAAGTATTTCTGATTTGAGTGTTGAAGCATCCGTAAGTTCAGATGTTACGGAGCTCGCCCCATCTGCAGATACCGACTGGTTCGGAATGGAGAGTGATGTACAATGAGCGACTCAACCAGAAAGAGCAGGCAACAAGTCGTAGACTCGTTACATCAAGTAGCGGCTGAGATGCATAATAGAATGCGACGGGGCGACCCCCCTAGGATGACCCTTCCCGTCCGATCAAAGAGCAATATCTCCTTTGACAACAGACTTGGGGTCTTCAAGTATGGAAAAAGTAAGACTGTCAGAGATGCGACTAAACTGGGGTCTGCCAGACAGCTATTGAGGACTCTTCACATCACAGAATTCATTGAGGAAATGATTGACTCTGGAAAGTCCTCTACGTTGAGAGAGATGTACTATATCTCCGAAGGCTGGGGTAATGGTAAATTTGGCTCACAAAATGAAAGTAATAATCTAGCTGAGGACCTAGAGATTGTAACGAAATGTCTGAGAGAGGATTTCAAGCTAAGACCTGAGGAAGACGGGGCTAGAATCATCGGCAACATCACTGTTGAAGAGAGGAACAGGAGGGGTGAGTGGATGACAATAAACTGCAGAGACGATGTGGGCGATTCTGGATATGGGGTTCCCTATAACGTTGAAGAGGAGAAGTTGAGGCTCGTTGACGAGGATATTGACTTCGTTATGGCCATAGAAACTGGTGGTATGTTTGACAGGTTGATAGAGAATGGATTCGACGAAGAATCAAGATGTGCATTAATTCATCTAAAGGGACAGCCGGCTAGATCTACAAGGAGGATAATGAGAAGGATCAGTGACGAGTGGAAGAAGCCGATAGTAGTGTTCACTGATTGTGACCCATGGTCCTTCAGAATTTTTGCCAGTATTGCTTACGGAGCTATAAAGACCGCTCATATTTCTGAATATCTGGCAACTAAAGAGGCAACATACCTAGGGATAACAGCCGACGACATATTAGCATACGATCTTCCAAGTGACGATCTATCAAAACAGGACATCAATGCTCTAGAGGCTGAGCTAAGTGATCCTAGGTTCAACACTGGCTGGTGGCAGGAGCAGATCAAACTCATGCAGGAATTAGGAAAAAAGGCAGAGCAGCAGTCCCTGGCCAAGTATGGTCTTGACTTCGTTACCGATACCTATCTACCTGAGAAACTAGATGGAATCGGACTTGGATACTGATGACTAATACTGAAAGCGTATAGCCCGTGGCTACACCATGGGCCGAGATGTCATGGGATGGGCCAAGACCATCTCAGCAATTTCTTTTTTCCTTCTCTTGATGGCCACCATAGCATGGAGCTCGGCATCTGAGCAGAGTGAGAAGTATCTTGATCCTGCTCAATTTAACGAGGCTGTCGTTGGACCCGGAGAGAGCGTCAGCGTGAGCCTCTCAGCTACTTCCATTATGGGTCAGAGGGAGTATCTCGTGATGCGGATAGTAGAGGAAGGCTCTCCTGAGCCTGATGTCCGCCTGATTATCGATTCAGAAGATTGTGAATGGATTGAGCCCGGTTTCTTGCATGTTGATAGGCAGATAGATGCAGATTCCCCTAATTTTAGGACAGTAAGGGTATTTGTGCCAGAGAGCAGTGGCACATACACACTGTACAACGATGCTGAAGAAGGGGACTTGTGGTTAGTGGACGATATCAAGTCTCAAACTAAGATGCTTGAAGACAGCCCGGTGTCTATCCTAGTGATGGTTGCAGGATGCTGTATCGGGGGACCGTTCGGAGTTGTTGGGCTGGCCCTTGCTCTAATTGGATGGAGAAGAAAAAGGTCTCCAGTTCAAGTAAACATACAGACCCCAATGATGACCACTGACGAAATTTACAAATCGTTACACAGAGAACAATATTTGGAAAATGAGGAGGAATTGGTACCGGGGCCCTTCACTGATGTAGAAGAAGGACCAGATTTTGAGGATTATCCAGAAATAGAGGACCAAGAAGAAAGGGGGGGCTGGGAAAACTGGGACAATGGATGATTTCCTAAACGTTCTCAGCGCTCACTCTTTTTCCTGAAACTTGAAATTATAGGAATTACGACTAGAACAGAGCCAATGACGATTAATGGCAGAATTGCCGACCTTAGGTTGTCCCTCAAATCTCTGGCATCCTGACATTGCTCTTCGTCGGCTCCAATGATCTCTCCGATTGAGCCTACCGTATCCTCACAGTCCTCTGATACTCTCCTATCAACCTCATTGGCCACGACCGATGCACCAAATGATGCTAAAATCAATAGAATTCCTACAATCACGATTATTGTCTTAATGACCGTCTTGGTGGTGCCCATGTTACCACATCTACTGGGCAGATATTATTGTATGCTCAAGTTGGGTTTTTAGAAGATGGCTGATTAGACAACTACGAGTTG
>CAXHFZ010000151.1:0-3397 GCA_964016325.1 uncultured Candidatus Poseidoniales archaeon
GAAAATTGGCAGACATATGGCAATGGTGATTTGTTGACTCAGGGTGATGTCACCAATACGGTTAGGTTGACAATTTATGATGGATGTATTAGTTCTACACGGATTGACCTCAATGACCCCCATTTGGAAGTTACAGGATCTATAATTGGAAATATTTCAGGACTATCACAAGCGGGAAGCTCTCTCAGATTCGCTATGGGCGATTATCTCATTGAAACTATGCCGATAAATTTGGGGAGTTTTTCTGTTAGCGTCCCAATAGGCCATGCTCTGCCTGGACACGCAGACTCTGTTGAGTTTGGAGTTGCGTCAAGGTTTCAATGGGCGTCTAACGGGTCTCCGGAAACCTTAGTCATTCATATCGAGTCGGTTAGTATCTCAGGAGGATATCTGTTGGAATGGGACAGGAATCCTGTGTGCATTGGAATTGAGGATATTCAACTAATTGAAGATGGAGGTGGAGTATTACTTCCTCTCAGTGTAACATGTACCGATGATTTGACACCAGAAGAAGACCTAATTGTTAGTGCGTTTAGCTCCCGAGGAGATATAGTAAGTGTTTATTCAGAAGGTAGCTCATTAGTCATCCAGCCGGTTTCTGAATCCCATGGCGAGTCTTTGATTCAGATAACTGTAGAAGACGAGCGTGGAAATGAGTGGGCAGACTCCTTCAAAGTATTTGTTTCTGAAGTAGAAGATCCCCCAGTCTTCGAGGGATTGCCGATGAGCATATATGTCGAGATTGGTGAAACTGCGACCTTGGAGTTGCAGATATTTGATCCCGATTCGGATAGTCTCGTGGTCACAAGTAGCCGTTCCTGGGCTGTTTTTTCCGAGGGGAATCTAAGTTTGACACCAGTTGAGACTGGTGTTCATCCTGTAGAGGTTACCGTAAACGATGGCAATAACCAGTATTCGGAGATTATTGATGTTATAGTGACATCAAAATCTGACCTTCTAGTTGAGAGTGTATCAATAACAAATTCAGTTACAGGGGACTCTATGATAATTGATGGTCAAGTTGGGAGGATTGTTGCCAATGTGCGAAACCAAGGAATGGGTGATGCGAGTGGTGTTGAAGTGAGATGTTATCTCGACGGGGCCTTAGTTGGAACCTCGACCATCGGACACATTTCATCCGGTGGACTCGGTTACATACAATGTGACGCAGTTTTCCAGGGGCCATCCAGCCAATTCGTTAGGATAGATGTTGATTATTCTGGGTCTATCCTCGAGACCGACGAAAGTAACAATATCAAGGAAGTGGAGATAATAGTCCATGAGTCCACAAATGGGGAAGAGAGAGGCATAGTAGGGGTAAACGATACTGTTCTGTTAGCTTTGGCGATTGGCATTGTGATCATTTGCCTTGCTATTGTTCAGATTGGCCCTGGCAGAGTAAAGAAGCCTTTCAGAAAGGATAGAAAGTAGTTGATAGGAAGAATCTGAAGAGCACTGAGGGCCGATAATCGGTTATTCTCGGATAATGGTTATACATGCTACTTTTTCGAACCTTATCTCCAACTGGGATGGAGGGCATCACGATGAAGCTGATAATTCGGTTAGAGACTGATGAGTGGATTTACGAAGAGCATGAAATTGCTTAGTTCGATTTAGTCCACGTCTGAGGGTAAGTCCCGGGACTCATCAAAACAGATTTAGGGATTGCAATTTCTCCAGAATCTATCTCTGGAAGTGCGTCTGAATCTACTGTCAGCTCAGCGATAGAGACTGCTTCTCCTTTTAGAGTCTCAATTAATACAATTGAGCCAGCCTTAGTGCCTGCTGTAGCTTTGACAATTCCCGGTCTTGCAAGGGTTGCTCCGTGTGACAGAGCCGCGGCGGCTCCGTCTTTTATGACAACCTTTGGCAGATGAGTAAGTAATCTTTCTATGGGGCATATTATCCTCCTAAGGCCTCGCTCATCGCCATGCTCCCTGTACACATGTAGAGCGTCGGTTAGCTGTTGCATTGTACATGCCATTGATGAATCAAAGGTTCCAGATTTAGTCCTATGAAGCTCTATCAATTCACAATTTGAGCCGACCATCAGCCCTAGATCTCTAGCCAATGTACGGATGTACGTACCTGCCTCACAATCAATTTCAACAACAAGGATTCTTGATTTTGAGTCAAAATCAAGGAGTTGAATTGAGTTGAAAATCCTACTCCTCACTCTCACTTTAACTGCGGATTCCTTAGGTGGGACGTTGTAGGATCTCCCCACTAAAGACGATAACGAAGTGATTACCTTATCCTCATCGACTTGTTTAGAGAATCTCATAACCCCAACATATTTTTTTCCCCCTGCTAGGACGATGTCAGTTAGCCTAGTGGCCCTGCCGCATAGGAGGGCTAGAACCCCTGTTGCAAACGGATCTAATGTCCCGCCATGACCGAGTTTTTTGATTCCAAGAAGATTTCTAGCCCATGAAGCTAGTTGATGACTGGTTGGCCCTCTCGGCTTGTTGACTAGAATTACACCCGACTGAAAAAGTTCCGATATATCTCTGGAATATGGATTTCCTCCGGACTTTGAGTCGGTGTTTGTTGAATCTTGTAGGATAATCATGTTTCCCAATTTCAATCCTCCAATTCTCGTTGTACCATTTCAAATACCTCTAGTGCATCCATGTTGTCCGCGTCAATAATCATATTGTATGGCGACATGTCATCTAGATCAATACCATACAGTTCCTGATACCTCTCCATATCGTCAGAATTCCTTCTTTTAGATGATTCAAGAACATCATCAAAATTACCGCCTTCTCTAGACTGGATTCTACGCGCTCTTTCTTCGTCTGACACTTCAATCCAAATTCTTAGACAATCTACACGTGCCAAGTAGGCCCACCACCCACTCAAACGGCTCTCCACTATTGATGGTCCCTTTGTAGATGAAATCATCTCTTTGAGGGCATCATCTAGGGACCTGTCTACTTCGAAATCCTCCTTACACAGTCTACTGAAATCTTCTACACTAAGTTTCCTTCTTTGTGCTTCCTGCCTAAAGATGTCCCCTCCGTTTACAGAATTCAATCCTCTATTCTTAGAAAGTAAATCTACTAGCGTTGATGTACCGCTACCTGGCTTTCCGCTTACAGTCATTATGAGCAGGGACTCACCTCCACTCGTGCCTGCAAACATCACATCTGAGCCTACCACTTGACGCACGGATGATGAATTCCGATCCACATGTAGGGCATGTAGACCCTTTCATAGGCGGAGCTGCGAGAGTATTTCCACCTCTGATTTTTTCTCGCTCCTCTTTCTTTTGCGCTGTTTTTCGTGGTCCTGACCTTCTCCTCTGAGACTGTCTGGTCTTTGATTTAGAGGAACGTGATTTCTTCTTTGGTTCCTCAAGCAAATGCAGGAGAGGCTCTGGGATTGGTTCCGC
>CAXHFZ010000152.1:0-3339 GCA_964016325.1 uncultured Candidatus Poseidoniales archaeon
CCACGACGTCATTCGTCGGCAGCGTCAGATGTGTATAAGAGACAGTTATTTCTGAGTATATCTTTCACTTCCTGGGGAGTCAGATCTTCATCCATCTGAAGCATTGCCGCAATAAAACCAGCTACTGCTGGGGTGGACATGCTAGTCCCTGACTTCTGGACATAATTATCACTGGCCAGAGGTTTTGCGGAGCCGGGTAACTGTGAGCTAGATGCCGCATGCTGTGCTGACATAATATTGGAGCCAGGTCCGACGACATCTGGCTTCAGCTCATCCCATTGGTTGTCATCTCCATCATCCTCCCTTGGGCCAGAGTTCGAAAACGAAGAAATAGAATCATCTCCCCTCTCTATACTTGCCTTATCATCAATCGAACCCACTGTTATGGCTGAGTCAGCGGCCCCTACAGATGTCACCCTTCGATAACCGTCATTCCCGATCGCAGCCACACAGACGATGCCCGCCTCAGACGCGGCGTTGACTGCTAGAGAGTCTTGACTGGTCCCATTATCTCCCGGATCCTCTCCTGCTGGACTCGAGCCACTCCCAAAAGACATAGATAGAATATCAATACCCCTACTTGAGTCATTATTGCCCCAATCAGTATCTACATTCTGTACTGCCCAATTAATTCCTGCAACGGTGTACCCAGAGTTAGATGCGCCCGCGTCAGTCATGACCTTAATATCAACAAGATACGCGCCCGGTGCATATCCTTGATTCTCCCGTTCATTGCCTCCAGTCCCGAGTGCAATCCCAGCAACATGGGTGCCATGCCCATCTCCATCATCGGGGTCATCGCCCCCGTCATCGCAATCTTGTTGATTCCAAGAAGTTGAATCGCATCCAGCCACCCACTTTGGATCAGGTAACTCATCAGGCTCAGCTTCATTATCGGAATTTTGATCAGAGAAGTCATCTAGCGAGAAATGCTCATTATCAACACCGGTATCTGCAATCGCAATTACTACGCCAGAACCATCGTATCCGTAGTCCATCATAGTTTCACTAAAAACATCTGATGTCCTGACTTTAGATCCCTTTGTCGCAGTATTGAGATATGGGACTAGAACATCCTGCTGTTCAACGAGTACGACTCCATCTAGCATCAAGATTTCAATCAAAGCACTTACAGGGACATGTTCGACAATCAAAGTATCGAGAATATCCACCGCTCTGAAGTAAGTCCCATACTCATCCCACCCATACTTTGAGAGGACCTCCTTCAAATCTGATATGTCGTCATGCCCGGGATGCCAAGAGTAGCAAACGAAAATAGCCACGGTCATCCTGCCATCATCTCCCATGATGGCACTCGTGGATACAGACTCACGATCTCCAGAAATTATCCATTGTAATCTATCATCCATCCCATTGGAATCTTTATCATTCCAGAAGTTAAACCACCAACCAGGTTCTTGAACTGGCCAATCCACCCCATTTGGCGGAAGATGAGGAGTCCGGTCCTTTAGAGGGCACTCGCCCGACTCGCACATGAGGGGGGGAATATCTGGGATTTTCTTCAATTCCACGTTTTCGTTCGACCCATCAGGATTATTAATTTCCCATTCAGAACCACTCACTCCTACAGAAACATCAAGCATCAGAAGCATCAAAGCCACAATGATTGGAGTCGCTGAAGATGCTCTCTTTCCCATGGCTCTCTTAGAGAGCCAAATGTTGACCCTGTATAATCCCAACCTGTCCAAGACCCCTTTTTTTGCCCTATGGCCACGTTAGGTGACTCTCTGACACTCCGCACTTTATCCAGGTTCGACCACCTTTAGTCTCCGCTAGAATCTCTCCCCCGCACACCGGACAGATTGTATGTTCGGAAAGCTCCTCTAGCCACGCCCTTCTGGTTTCCATTTCGTCTCCTTCTTCAATGAGTTTTCCCAGTACCCTCAGGGCTCTTCCTTCAAGCGGGGATCCGGAAGCCTCCCAGGGATTTTCCTTCAGACTCGGCATATCCCTAGATGTTTCAGGAACCCCATCAATTGCATCTCTTTCCAGAGGCTGAGGCCCTCCCACAGTTACCCTCCTTGCCAATGAGTAGGATAGAAAGAAGCCCCCTAAATGGGCCATATGTGCAATATTTCCGTCTCCTGAAGTTCCTAACTGAATCGAATAAACTTGCCAAACTTCTATCCCCAATCTGATGAAAACAATCAACCAAATTGGCCATGCTCTGATCAGGAACAATAAGGGAAACTCAACTTCATCACTGGGCCAGCATGCCATGTAAGCCCCCAGTATCCCGAATGCGGCACCACTCGCCCCTACTGTTGGGATCATCGAATCAGGATGTGTGAAGACCCATGCAATATTCCCTCCCAAAAGTCCGAGTATGTAGACAGTCATCCACCTCCTGCCACCCATCCTTTGCTCCAGCGGAATACCCACAAGTCCAATTACCAAAATATTCCCAAGTACGTGTACCCATCCAGCGTGAATCCATGCACTTGTGATGAATCTGTATGACTCCACGGGCGAGGCAGCAATCGATGGTCTGATTCCAAAAACAGAAACTATCCACCCCATCTCGACGGGAACTCCTTGGATAACAGAAATGGCAAATTGCACGAAAGATGCCAACATAAGTGAAAGGATGGTCGCGAGGGCGATACTCGTGTTCCCCCGATAAGCGGAAATATAGGGGTAAATACAACAAATGAATAGCACTAAGACAAAAATCTGCTCGAAATTTCCAAGCTCACCTAGTGCACTCACGCCCCTGACAGAGGGGGCTCACAAATAGTGATTTTCAGAATGGAACGACTCAAACGACTGATACTACTCCGGGGTGCATGGCGCAGTCACCAGTACTCAAGGCTAGAGGCCTTAGCGTTACTCGGGGGACACGAATCGTAATCCAGAAATTGGACCTTGAAATATTCCAAGGAGATATAGTATGCTTCGTAGGGGAAAATGGATCTGGAAAGACTACTCTGATCGAATCCCTAGTCGGGATCATTCCACTCACTAAAGGTCGGGTTGAGTGGTTCTCAGAAAAGGATGAGCCACTCATAATCAGGAATTTCTCGGGAACAAGACAAAAGCCTCATCCATTCGGCCTGACTCTACAATCGGATGGCATTTGTGGAGAGGAGAAAGTCACTGAGAGACTCATAACTGCACTAAATGTGTCGGGAATAGATTGTGGTCAATTAGAGGCCAAACAGATTCTGGAAGAGTGGGGTATGTCCCATAGGGGAGAGGACAGGGTTTCACAACTTTCAGCTGGACTGCGGAGACGTCTGGCAGTTATTTCTGGAATGGCCCCCGCAATAATGCTGTCTCTTATACACATCTCCGAGCCCACGAGACTCAGTAGGATCT
>CAXHFZ010000153.1:0-3316 GCA_964016325.1 uncultured Candidatus Poseidoniales archaeon
CCACGACGTCATTCGTCGGCAGCGTCAGATGTGTATAAGAGACAGATCTGAGAGAACTGATCAGTTGAATTGGAAACAAAAACTAAGATATCGCCCGGCTCTATTATCTCATCACCCTTGCTAAGCGCCCCCTTTTCATCGGACTTTTTTATGGAGTAAATTGAGGGCATCCCTGCGAAGATGCCTCCGACCTCTCCTGTGGTGGTCCCGATTAATGCAGATGAGGTTGTGACCTCAGTAGATGCGATCCACGATGACTCTCCAAGTGGAAGAATCTCATCTATAGAGGGAGCCAAGAGGCTAGCGGCAAGTTGGCCGACTATCTCATCAGCGGCGCTGACAATGTGATCAGCCCTAGTCCAGCT
Source organism: uncultured Candidatus Poseidoniales archaeon (assembly GCA_964016325.1). GTDB lineage: Archaea > Thermoplasmatota > Poseidoniia > Poseidoniales > Thalassarchaeaceae > MGIIb-O5. Next base: position 366 of record CAXHFZ010000153.1, read on the forward strand.
ACTGAGAGGCCCCGCTCCCCTTGATGGGTGCTCCAATCCGGGATCATGGATATTGGCAATAGTCCTCAACCCAGAGGCGTTTCTTTCGCCCACTAGTTCGCTGTAGACCTTCTTGGCAAATGAGCACCCTAGGAGGTTGATCATATCATCGTTGGTAGCCATTATGAAAATCTCGGCATCGCTGATTCCAGCCCTCATCAGAGAATCCCTGGATAATGCGCTCCCAGTGATCAAAAGGCAGTCCAGGTATTGTGACTCATTTATGGCTGATGGGTCAGGATCTATCAAAGCGACACTCCTCCGCTCTTGGCGGAGAGCAGCAGCCACGCCTCTGCCGACCTCCCCGGCCCCGGCTATAATGACCCTCATTGGACCACACCCTTGGACAGATGAATATAATCATGCGCCATACGTATGTCCGATAAATCCTCAATATTGGGTGTAGTGGCTATTCTTGCTCATCAATCATAGATCCACGGGTCCTGGAGCTGGAAGCGATCCTGTGACGCTCTGACTGTCTAGTTGTCCTTCTGTATGCTTGTCTGGCTGCTGGTGTGAGTCCTGATGGCAACCATCTTTCTTGCGAGGGCGCCCATGCGGCTACAATTGCAGTTAATGGAGCGACAAGGATCATAGGGGTGTATATTGATAGTATGAGGGAAATTAACAGTGCCGCCCTGAGTATAGACGTAGAGAAGAAGGGGCCCAGCCTTTGGGGCTCCAGAATCATCGCACCTTGATACGCCGCCAGAACCGCGTGCCCCGTGCAAGCGGTTACTGATATCAGGAGGCAGATAGCCACTGAATACATGGAAAATCCAGAAAGAGATGAGTTCAGTTCTTCGTCGAATAGCCTGAATGCCAGAACAGATGATTGCATAGCACCGATTCCTAGCCCCAAAGTCCAGCCGAACGGAGGAGATGCCCTCAATGCTACGTTTCTTGGCCTCCCCAGTAGGAAAAGAACGAACGCTGACTCGCATATTGCAATAAGAAGCGCATACGAGCTGGCAGTGATGATATTCACTTGCTCGGTAATGATTCCAGAGAGTATCAGAGTGTCCGCCGCTGAGGCCAATAACATACCTGAGACGATGCCATAGAGTAGGTATTTTACGGAGCCTGATAGGTCAAAGAAACCTGTCATCTTAGCGATAGAGCCTCTCCATCCAATGAAAACACCGATTATACCGATTGCGAAAGCGGCTTGGGTTTGCCACATACCGGTAGCCATGCTTCGCCATGGCACTGCGCATTTGAGTCCATCTGCCTCGGACAATGTTCAAACCACCCTATCGGGACCCACGCACATGGCGCTGGACGGCTTGAAGAGGCGTATTCTGGGTTCAGCGGGACTTCTGAAGGGGAAGAGGGAAGTTGACGAGGACACGCTAAAGGAGCTCAGTAAGTCATTACGAAGGGCCCTATTAGAGGCGGACTTCAATGTCAGACAGACAAAAGAGCTTACTGAGAAGGTTGAGAGAAGGGTGGTTGAGGAAGAACCGCGTCCGGGTACCAAGCTAGAAACCCATGCGATGAATATCATCTACACCGAATTAGTCAGGATGTTGGGTCCTCCAAGGGATATCAGACCCCATAATGAAACCATATTGATGGTTGGCCTATATGGACAGGGGAAAACGACTACAACTGCCAAGGTTGCAGATTGGTGGAGACGTCGTCACGGGGTAAGAGTCTCGGTGATAGAGGCGGACACCCACAGGCCTGGGGCTTATGAGCAACTTTGCCAGTTACTAGAGGGGACTGGCGTGGGGGTATATGGAGAACCCGGTGAGAGTGACGCCTCAAAGATCGTGAAGAATGGACTGAAGGAATTCAGTAACTCTGATGTGGTAATTATCGATACAGCAGGGAGGGATAGTCTCGATGATTCTCTTCGGGAAGAGCTCGTTTCTATTGCTGAGATCGCCAATGCGACAGAGAGATTTCTTGTTATTGACGCTCAGGTGGGTCAGGCTGCTGGGCCAGTAGCTCAGACATTCCATGAGTTAGTAGGAGTGACTGGAACTGTTGTCACCAAGCTTGACGGAACGGCAAGGGGAGGTGGTGCGCTAAGCGCTGTTTCCGCTACAGGTGCCCCCATAGTCTTCGTAGGAGAGGGAGAAAGAATACAGGATCTTGAGAAGTTTGAGTCGGATCGGTTCATTTCTAGGTTGCTGGGCATGGGGGACATCAAGGGGCTGATTGACCTCACACCAGAAGATCTAGATCAGGATGAAGCCATGAGAATCACTCAAAGGATGATGTCCGGTAGATTCACTCTGACTGACATGTACTCGCAAATGGAGATGATGAGTAAGATCGGCACCATGGATAAGTTGCTTTCACACTTGCCGGATAGTATGTTTGGAGGGATGGGTAATCTCAGCACTGGGCAGAAAAAGCAGATGCAGAACAATCTTGAGAAATTCAGGATAATTATGGATTCGATGACCCAAAAAGAGAAGGATGAGCCTTTGTTACTGAAATCTAGTAGGATAAGGAGGATAGCCCGAGGATCCGGTGCCACTGAGAAAGAAGTAAAAGAGCTGCTCGCACAGTGGAATAGGAGCAGGAAGATGATGCGTGGCATGAAGGGCGACAGAAGGTTTCGCAGACAGATGCAGTCTATGATGGACTTCGATGATTCCGAACTAGGCATGGGGTAATCCCGTGGATAGGAGATTTGCCATAATTGGCAACAGGGCACCCAGTAGTGGGAAACTTAACCTGAACGACTTACCTGGCGATGGTGGACGGATGGACGTCCTTGTGAGGGCGGTAAATTCTGCGCTGTTCCTCTCCCACGGCATAAGGAAAGATACACAGATTGTTGTTCACCTTATGGGAGGTGGCATACCGAGGAGGGTTCTCTTCGATGGATGTGAACTTAGGGGCGTTCGGCCCGATGAGAGATCAATAGCAGGGCACTTCAAATCCGTGATGAAGAC
>CAXHFZ010000154.1:0-3315 GCA_964016325.1 uncultured Candidatus Poseidoniales archaeon
GGTGTGGGCCTACGGGGATTGTGAGGACTACGTGTCCGATTTTGAGCACGTCTGGGGGGCCGGGGTGTATGGTATTGCTACCATCTGCCTCGCGGTTACCCGAGGCGTCCTGAAGCTTGTTTACTGGCCTCTTGTAGTGTCTCTTGTCACCGTAGTTGTACTCCAGTCTCTCCCTCGTAGGGGGGAGCGGTTCTATCTCCCTGCCATGAACAGCCTCGATCAGGAGATTGCAAACCGGATCTATGAAGGAGACCCTCTTTCCTCCGCTGATCTCTCCCTCAATTCCCGGAACGTCATGTACTTCTGTGCAACCATCTACATTTTCAGACAAAATTCGGAGATCTTCCTCTTCCTTCATTATCATCGCAAATCCCAGAAACTTGGCAGGACCCTTGTGCGCAACATGACAAAACCCATCTCCACTGATCCCTCTAGAGTAGATTGAGTTCTCGTCTCTGTGGACAATCTTCAACCCGAAGTCTTCCACCCACCTCTCGTACAGATCCAGATCAGGCACTGAGAACCTAACATAGGCGACATCCCATGCCTTGGTCAGGGGCTCTATGGGAGGGAGGGAGTTTGAGCCTTCCAGATGGCTCTCAGTCCCGTCATTTATCGCCTCGAATAGATCTAGGTCCCTATCCACGAACTGAATGATGTCTGCTGCGGTCGGGGAGGACTTCGTCGTCTCTTGTACCATGGCCACCAAACTCGGCACCCTAATTTAGAATTGTCGGGTGGTTTAATTTTAACATCATAGCAGTACAACAATTTGTCCTTCCTTCTCGAAGGTTTTGATTTCTCTTAATTTATCACCAACACACGGGCCATCGGTACAGACCCCTGTATCTGGACCGAAAGAGGCTTGATGGTGCATGCATTGAATCAAACCTGTTTTCCTATTTAGCAGATAGACGGGGTCATTGCACAGGCTGCGTCCATCGTGGGGACACGAATTTAGCCAGCCGTAGACCCCTGTCTCGGTTCTGAGTACGAGTGCTGTTAGATTATCCTCGTTCTCGGGGATTTCAAGCATCAGCACGCCCCCCATCGAGAGGGACGAGCTTGGCAGTCTGGCAACTTCCCTTGGCATGGTGTAACCTCTCAGTTGTTGAAGAACTGCTTGTCTCCTGGGTTTGGTACCCTGAGGATGTTCAGCTGCGTTGCGAGACCTATGTAATGCCCCATTACAAGAACAAGCTCAATCATTGATTTCTCCGAACCCAACAGGTCGAGGACCAGCTGATACGTTCCATCCGAGACTCTGTAGTTTCGGAGGTATTCCTCTGCCATGTCATACGCCGCTTTCTGATGACGCTCCTCCTCCGTGTCACGGAAAGAGGGTTCCTCACCACTGTAGATAGAGTCCAGTACGTCCTGTCTCACCCCTGCCGCCAGAGCTATCCTACTATGTGCCCAGAACTCGACGTTGCTCCTAAAATGTGCGCCTATCACACAGATAGCGACTTCCTTCATGGTCTTAGGTACGTTTGTGGTATTGGAACGAATCGCCATGCCTATGCTGTCCAGAGCCCTCGCCATCTCAGGATCGGTGTACATCCAACCATTGAAAGGCCCAGGTAGGGCTCCGTTGGATAGTGTCCCAACACCCCTTTGGGAACCTACTATAGAGTCGAAAACTTCCTTTAGATCGTCCGAAATCTGTTCCCTGTTAACATACTCAAATCTCGGCTGGTCTTCGGGCGCTAGTCCAGTGGTGTCCCAGACAGTCATGAGCGACCCAAGAGGTACTGTTCGATAATTGTTGATACTGGTTTCATCTCAAAATAATTCTAATAATGGTACATCATCTGGTAACACGTGCAAAGTAGCGATATCATCTCACAATCTAGAGAAATACATCAATGGATAGTGGAGAAAAGGAGAGCTATCCATCGCCACCCTGAGCTCATGTATGAGGAGTTCGAGACGAGCAGGCTTGTCCAGAATACACTGAGTGAGCTCGGAATCGAATATGAGAAGGACGTAGCGGTGACTGGGGTCGTTGGGCTTGTTGGTAATGGTGAGGGCCCCTGTATCGCTCTGAGGGCAGACATGGACGCCTTGCCTATCCATGAGGAGGCAGATGTAGAGTTCAGAAGCGAGATAGACGGGAAGATGCACGCTTGCGGACACGATTGTCACACCGCAATGCTTCTCGGTGCGGCTAGAGTGCTGAAGGATAATGAGGGTGAGATTAACGGCACAATCAAGCTAATCTTCCAGCCTGCGGAAGAAGGAGGAGCGGGGGGGAAGATGATGCGAGACCAGGGGGTCCTTGAGGACCCTGATGTCGAGAGGATCTTTGGCTTGCATGTGAGCGACAAGCTACCGACAGGGACCCTGGCGTCCAAGGAAGGGACTCTGCTTGCGGCCACGTCATCGATCAAAATCCTAGTCAGTGGGAACGGCGGCCATGCGGCTATGCCCCATCTGACCGTGGACCCCGTGGTTACCGGTTCCAAGATAGTGGTCGAGCTACAGACCCTGGTATCTCGAGAGCTGGACCCACTAGAGTCTGGCGTGATTAGCATCACGATGGCCAATGCAGGTAGCGCGACCAACGTGATTCCCTCTAGCATGGAGTTGCAGGGCACCATCAGGTCACTCACCAGCGATGGGATCACCAGATTGCAGCAAAGGGTAAGAGAGGTAGCCGAAGCAATAGCCATGGCCAACAGGTGCATAGCGGAGGTAACCTTCCCTGGCAACGACTTCCCTCCCACCGTCAATGACGGGGAGTGTTGGGAGTTGGGGAGAATCTCAGCTGGAGAGATACTAGGGGAGGAGTGCGTCTCGGAGATGGGGTCGATAATGGGAGGGGAGGACTTCTCCTACTACACTCAGGTGATCCCCGGGTGTTTCTCTTTCCTCGGCGTCGGTAATCCGGAGATCGGTGCCGTCTACGGTGTCCACCATCCTAAATTCAAGGTCGATGAGGATGCTTTGTCCCTGGGAACCGCTATTCATGTCAATACTGCATTCAAGGCACTGGCAGGATAGTAGGTACTGGGGGGCGACTGTGAATACTCTGGATGATGGGAGTCATGATGAGCACAATACCACAGAGAGTGAGGAGGATGAGGGCGGCTTCCTGACGATGATGGGTCGGGTCCTACTCTTCGATTCGATGATATACATCGCTTTCTTCGCGATTTTCATCATTCTACTCGGGCTTTGAATTCCACCAGCCTTTCTCTTCCACGACAGGGGGGTTCTCGCTCAGGCTTACTAATCGGAATCGCACGGCCCGTCGCTCATCGAATACCATCGATGCGGATTTCACTCCCTCCTCGTAATAGATTTGCTTGATCC
>CAXHFZ010000155.1:0-3309 GCA_964016325.1 uncultured Candidatus Poseidoniales archaeon
CATACGAGATCCTACTGAGTCTCGTGGGCTCGGAGATGTGTATACGAGACAGCTCGTCCACGGCTCGGTCTCCGTCGTCGCAAACTATTGGAACCCAGCCACGTCTCTCGAAATGGCCGGACAGACTAGTCTCGGTCATGGGGTTACCCATGACTATCAGTACAGTCTGCTTCACTTCGTCCACGTTGCTTTGACACAGAGGGGGATTCATGAACAGACCGGTCATATGACTGGTAAGAATCAGCTTTAGGTCAGGAATTGTGGTTGCGAGCTACCTATAGTATTGAGTCAAGCAACCACTCTGGGTCGAAAGGAATGAGGTCTTCGTATCCCTGTCCCACGCCAGCCAGAACTATTGGCCTTCCAGTCGCATGAGCTATCGACATAGCCGCCCCCCCGTTGGCGTCAGTGTCCATCTTACACAGGACCGCCCCATCGAATCTGAGCATACTTTGGAAGACCTTCGCCTGCTCCACGGCGTCGTTCCCTGCAAGCGCGTCGGCGACGAAAAGTACCAGATGCGGGTTTGTCACCCTGTGGACCTTCCTCAGCTCCTCCATCAGATTGGTCTTGTTCTGCATCCTCCCTGCCGTATCGATGATGACTATGTCGTCTCCCTTGGCCTTGGCTGAGTCCACTGCATCCCTGGCCACAGCGGCCGAGTCCCCGCCCCTCTGGCTCGTGATGCATCTGACCCCAATCCTCTCGGCGTGTGCGGCCAGTTGGTCTATCGCCCCTGCTCTGAATGTGTCCGCGGCGGCCATGACCACCGAGTATCCCTGCTCGTTGAGTCGATATGCCATCTTAGCAGAGGTAGTGGTCTTCCCGGTCCCATTCACGCCAACCACCATGATGATGACTGGGGAGTCCTCAGATAGGAGTGCTCTGACTGTCTTATCGAAGTCCCAGTAGCCGGCCTCCAGGAGCCTTCTCAGCGAGGCTCTGAGTGCCTTCTCCAGCAACGTCGGTAGTGCTGTCCTGGTATTGACCCTGGAGCCGATGATCCTCGACTTCAGGGCATTGACAAGATCCTCCGTCGCCGCATGGCCCATGTCTACCGAGAGGAGGTCCGTCTCTAGCTCGTCTAGAATCCCGTCTAGTACCTCGCCCCCGCGGATTATCATCCCGCCCCTACTAACCTCGGCGTCCGACAGGTCAACATCGAACGTCGCTGGTTCAGAGGCCACTAGTCTGAAACCGGTGGTCGTCTCCATGGGGTCCACGGGGCCCTCATCCCTCCGAGAGCTAGCCTTCTTGGCAGCCTGCTCCCTCATGGCCAGCTTCCTGGCCTTCCTGTCGGATGACTTCGCGAAGGGGTCGCTCTCGGGCTCGCTGTCGTCCCAATCGTCGTCTTTTGCTTGCTTTGACGGTGGTTTCTGCTGCTTCGAAGGGGATATGTCCTCTTTCCTAGCCAGCTCTAGCTTCTCTGATATTGCCTCTTGCGCTTCCTCTGAGTCCGGCTCGGCCAAGAGGCCCTCATCGGGGGGGGTCTCCTTGACCTTCCTCCTGAATCTGTCGAAGAGCCCCATGGTATCACCTAGTCATCGAGAGTGAGCTCGGTTCCCCTTCTCCTACGGGGCTTTCTCTTGGGTTCGTCGTCGGTGCTATTGGTCACGGGCGCCTTCGGCTCGTCAACCGATTCGATGGCTGTCATCTTCTCGTTGAACTCGGTGGCCAGTACCATCGTGCTCTCCTCGAGCTGGTCGAACTCCGCCTTCATCCTCTCGGTGAGGTCAGTGAGCTCATTGTTCCTGGTGGAGAGTATCTCAGCGGCCTCTGATCTCGTCCTCTCGGCCTGTATCCCACTCCCTATGTCTACAACTGCCCCGTAATCGGAGGGAATGTCAGCGATTATCTGAACGCCAGCGCCCAGGGGGACCATAGCCCCCTTCGTTCCGTCTTCTGGAATGCTCTCTAGTGCCCTGAGTGCGTTGACCTGTTCCATCCTAACCGCCTCGAGGCGCCTCAATTGCGCCTCCAGAGCCTCCATTCGCTCTCTGTTGGCCTCTACGAGCCTTGCGATCCTCTGGAGCTCTTCCTTGGGGTCAGTCACAGAGTGGCGAGCCTGTGGTCACCAATGAATCCGTCGTCTGCGGTTCTTGTCACGAAAGTGTTAGATAGTCCTCTCAGGTCTTGAGAAAATCATGAAGATTCTAAGATTCGAACATACACGATACAGTGGGCTCGGTGTGGTTGATGGAGATGATGTTGTGGCCTTCGGCAATGCCAGGGAAGAATTTCCGGATAATCTGGATGGGCTGATTGAACAGTGGGGGGAAATGGAAGACATGATCAAGGCGCTAATCAAGGAGGGGGGGTCCAGAGTCCCCCTCTCAGAAGTCAAGCTTCTGGCTCCTGTAGTTAAGCCAGGCAAGTTCCTGGCAATAGGAATGAACTACAAGAAACACCGTGCAGAGTCTATTGATGCTGGAATAACCCCTCCGAGGAATCAGATGTGGTTCAGCAAGCAAATCTCAAGCATCAACGACCCCCACGGAGAGATTATCAAACCAGATTCTACCATGATGTTGGACTACGAAGTGGAGCTCGGGTTTGTCATAGGCAAGGAATGCTATCAAGTCAGTGCGGAGGATGCCAAGGAGCATATTTTCGGTTACACCGTATGTAACGACGTTAGCATGAGGGACTGGCAACTCCACAATATGCCCGAGAGGGTCGAGCTGATGATTGGCAAATCCCACGACACACATGGCCCCATCGGCCCTTGGATAGTAACGTCAGATGAGATTGCAGACCCCCACAGACTTGATCTGAAGTGCTACGTCAATGGAGAGCTCAGGCAATCAAGTAACACCGATGATATGATTTGGAACTGCTATGAACAAATAGAGTATCTATCCAGTGCGATGACGCTCTATCCGGGCGACCTGATTATCACTGGGACGCCCCCTGGTTCTGGGTTCAGTCCGCGTGGAGCGTCTGGTCTAGCTGACAAGGGAAGAAAGGGGAATGTCTACCTGGAACGTGGAGACGTCGTGAAGTGCGAAATAGAGTCGATAGGAAGCATTGAGAACAATGTTGCTTAGGTGGGATTGAAGTGAAAGGCAACATGAGTCCGATCGGCCTCACCACGAACGTACTTATTGCTCATGCAGAGGAATTTCACGGGAACACCGAGATTGTCGGCGTCAATGTCAAGGGAGAGCGCAGGCGAACGAGCTGGGGCGAGGTTGGGTCAAGGAGTAGGAGGCTTTCCAGTGCCCTGGTCAAAATGGGACTGAGGAAAGGAGACCGGGTTGGTACGATAGCCCCCAACACTTGTGACCACCTAGAGCTGCTGTATGCGAT
>CAXHFZ010000156.1:0-3305 GCA_964016325.1 uncultured Candidatus Poseidoniales archaeon
ATGAACAGTCATCAGCCGCATCCATATCCACATCTGAACACATGAACGGGTTAAGATCATCTTGATCATCATGATCAAGTACTCCATCATTATCGTCATCTGGGTCACCAACATCTGCGAGCCCGTCCCCATCAAAATCTGGACCATCATTTGATGGGTCAAAAGTTCCAGATGAACAGTCATCAGCCGCATCCATATCCACATCTGAACACATGAACGGGTTAAGTGGATCTTGATCATCAGGATCAAGCACTCCATCATTATCGTCGTCGGTATCAGCGTTGTCACCAGTTCCGTCTCCGTCGTGGTCCGCCCACTCTGTTGGATCTAGGGGAAATGCGTCATAGTCGTCGTCATAACCATCGTTGTCGTCATCTGGGTCACTATCATTTGGTATGCCATCACCATCAAAGTCGTCTCCCTCGATCGCGTCGCACACGCCGTTACCGTTACTATCTGATGGGATATCATTTGAGTCAAGGGGATCGGTCCCACATGAGTTCTCGTCAATGTCACTCCAGCCATCGTTATCGTCATCAGTATCTTCTACGAGTTGTGATGTCGAAGTGAACTCGATGTTATCCAAGAATAGTGACTCAGTGGCCGCGTTAGAGCTGAATGTGACCTCAAGAGTCCCCCCTCCAGCCGATGAAATATCTGTTATTACACTGGTCCAGTTACCCAGGTAGGATTGGAAGTCACCGTCTATATCGTAGCCAGTAGTATTCAGAATCTGAACTTGTGAATTGGTTCCATTGAATAGAATTACAAGATAGTCAATGGGAGTCGATGTCTCATACGAGGTATCCTGAAGGAACATATCAAAACTCACATATTCAGCATTTACACTATCTAGAATTAGAGTAGTAATTCCATCCACATCAGACATCTGGTAACCGTTATTTCCATCAGTGAAGTTTCCGACAGTCCCAGTGTAGTTTACAGTTCCAAAGTAATCGCCATCAGTCAGCCCAACTCCTCCATTCGACTCGTAGTAAAGCGAGAAACCCATCTCTGATCCACTGGACTGATTATGAGACACATGAGGCTGATTCAGATTATTCCACAGATGTCGATCGACACTATCGTCACCGGTATCTGTGTACTTCACGCTGGATATCGTAAATGGATCTTCAAATGACGTATGTGCGACGACGTATGATCCTGAGCAACCACTGGCAAGAGTGTCTGGCATTCCGTCAGAATCCGTATCTGTATCTGCACAGGGATCGTTGGGGAAGTCATCATTGGCATCATCGGTCCCGTCCCCATCGGTATCATTCGCTGAGACTACATTGGCTGAAGCTAGCAACATCATTACAATCAGAATCGGCTTCAATAAGCGGTACTTGTTCATGCCACTCATTCGGGGGACAGTTCAATAAGAATTGCGCATTAAATGTGAATTGGAAGAAAACCCCCTTCCGTTAAACTCTTTGACCTTCCTTCGATGCAGTGACATGAATCCAAGTGATGCGACATCGAAAATTCTGCAGGCTGTCGATGATTCCGGTAATCATTATCGACACAGTATTCCGATGATTGCCAGTGAGAATATCCTGAGTCCATTAGTTCGCAGAGCTTGCGACTCAGATCTTCATGGCAGATATGCCGAAGGCCTCCCGGGAAAGAGGTACTACCAAGGTTGTGACGATTTCGATACAATAGAGGACATGGGGATTAAATCAGCAAGACGAGTGTTTAATTGTAATTTTGCCAATATCCAATCAACCTCCGGAACCGTGTCCAACATAGCCGCATTGAAGGCCCTTTCAAATCCAGGCGATACCATTACTGCGGTTTCCACCGCAGACGGAGGACATATCTCCCATGCTAGGATGGGAGCGGTTGGAGTCAGAGGGTTGAATCTAGTCACATACCCCTGGGATGTGGAAAGAATGGAACCGGATATCGATGCCTCATTGTCACTTATCAGGGATAACGAGCCAAACCTCGTCCTTTTTGGGCAGTCGGTTTTCCTATTCCCGACTCCTCTTAGAGAATTGTCAGACGCCGCTCATGAAGTCGGATCCACGGTGATGTATGACGGTGCCCACGTATTGGGGCTAATTGCCGGAGGCGTTTTCCAGGATCCTTTGAGGGAGGGGGCAGATGTGATGACTGGAAGTAGCCACAAAACATTCCCCGGGCCACAGGGAGGCTTTCTTCTATCAGACTCCGAAGATACTACTCTGCACAAGAGGCTGAATAACTCAATCTTCCCCGGTGTCTGCTCTTCATATCACCTACATCACGTGGCTGGCAAGGCTGTGGCACTAGCTGAATTCGAACAGTTTGGAGCAGATTACGCCAATGACATAGTGAAGAATGCAAAGGCCCTGGGTGCCGCACTTTCTTCAGAGGGCTTCGACGTCATCGCCGAGGATAGAGGATTCACAGAGAGCCACCAAGTCTTGACTCGGCATGGGGGTCCAGATTCGGGATCCGGGATGAGGGCCGCGCAGACTCTCGAGGACTGTGGTATAATCACCAACATGAATATGCTACCGGGGGATACTAAGGCAATGTCAGGGCCTAGTGGCCTGAGGCTGGGCGTCCCAGAGCTGACTCGTGTCGGTATGGGTGTCGATGAAATGCAGGACGTGGCACGCTTTTTCTCGAGGGCTCTGATAAACAAGGAGGACGCTTCGACCCTAAGGTCTGAAGTCTCATCTTTCAAGTCCGAATTCCAAACTGTAAGATACTGCTTCGAGGAAGGTCCAGCATATCCAGGAATATGACAACTTATTCATGTCCTCCCTTTATCGAAGTGTATGCGTAGCAAGCGAGCTTCCGCTCTGATGCTGACTTTTCTGATGCTTGTATCTGGATGTTTGGGGTTGTTTGATCAGGATGACGAACCAATTGTCATCGATTGTCAGGAAGAGCCGTCCCATCAGGACTGCTTCATCCCAGTGATTACCGAGGATGACTGCACTCCCTTGCAGATTTTCACTGGAGACTACTGCAGGGCCATGATCATGCCGTCGTCACTTTCCTATGGTGTTGAGGAAATAACTACCATATCTGGTGTCGAGATTCAACCCCTGACCCCCAGTTTCAATGGAGACGGCCCTCAAAATTGGTTGGTGACCCCAAGTCTTCCCGACGGACTGTCACTAAATCGACAAACAGGGGTAATCAGCGGAACCCCAAAATTGCAGACAATTATGGCCGAATATACCATAATTGGTTCGAACGCGGCTGGTCATTCAACTTCGATAATTGAAATCGGGGTAGTCGCTCCCGGGCCTTACTCGGTTCAGTATCAGGCTGAGGTGCTGTATTGCGAGATTGGGGAGTAT
>CAXHFZ010000157.1:0-3301 GCA_964016325.1 uncultured Candidatus Poseidoniales archaeon
ACTGAGTCTCGTGGGCTCGGAGATGTGTATAAGAGACAGGCCCTCCTCCGCTGGATAAGAACTCCTCGGGGACTGGAAGGCCATCTCTTTCGAGAGTGCATAGCTGTCGTATGACTTCATGCCTTTGACCTCGTCGAGTCCGGTTCCAGGAACCTCTATTCTCTCTTCCTGACCTCCAGGAAACCTCCTATTTTCTGCATTGTAGGTTCTGAAGAATGATGATCTTCCTAGACCACGTTCTACCGATGCCTTGTTCATTACGACGGCATCTTGCATGTTGTACCCGTGATGACTCATTATCGCGACTACAAAGTTCTGACCGCCTGGCCTGCTGTTGAAGTTAGTGGTATCCATTGCCCTAGTCCCAACCACAGAGACCTGCGGATAGTGCATCACATGCGCCCTAGTGTCTGGTCTGAGGCGATAGTTGGCACTAGGCAGACCTAGGCTCTGCTTTACCATTGCAGTTCCGCCGGTAACACGAGGGGTAGAGTTGTGTTCGGGGTATGGGACCAATGCGGCGCATACCCCCAGAATTAGTTGGGGGTCAATTTCCACGTGAGTGTATACTAAAACGGTGTTGTCTTTCTTCTCCTTCTTGCGAAGTGTTTCGATTTCCTTCTGATGATAGTTGAGGGGTACTGAGAACTTTTCAGAAACTGTACTCCCATCTGGCATCTGAACTTCTACCTTCAGTTTAGCCTTCGAAATCTCTTCTTCTCCAAGGTTCGTCCACTCGACCTTTGCCGGATCCATAGGCCTCTTATTCTTGGGGGAAACCTCTGGTAAATCGAATGGCCTAGGGGCAACGAGAAGATCTTCCTCTTCCTCCGCGTCTACCCACTCTATTACTCCAGAGGAAACCAAATCAGAGAATGTAATTTCACCTGTCCTTAAGCCCTCTAAATGAAATTTGGCTAGATTCAGAGTGCCGTCTTCCAAAACTAGGAGTGGCCTCATTATTCTTCCTCGGTCAGTATTGATGAAAACATCCCTATTTTCAGTATCATGGCGTATGCTTACCTCGGGCCTTATCCTTCCTGATCTCCTTCTTCTCTTGAACTGCGAAACGAGTTTGTTAGGCCTCTTATGGAGGCCGAATATATCTCCATTCACATGAATCCTGGAACCATCAGCCCAACCTTCTGGGTTAGGATTGACCCCTGCCTCAACTAACAGCTCCTTGACATCGTCTTCGGGAACCTCTTCTGAAACATCTATCATTTGTGCGGCGTTCTTGACAAGTCCACAGTTCTGACCCTCCGGGGTCTCATTTGGACACAGTCTGCCCCAGTGAGTAGGATGAAGGTCTCTGGCCTCGAAATGAGGCTGGCTTCTAACCAGAGGGCTAGTAACCCTCCTCATGTGAGATAAGGATGCGAGGTAAGTTGTCCTGTCCAGTAGTTGGCTGACACCTGATCTGCCCCCGACCCAGTTTCCTGTTGCTAAAGCGTGCATTATTTTGGAAGTCAGTACATCTGGTCTAAGGCAGGAATTAATTTTCAACTCTCTCTTCCTGTTGTGATGCCTCTCGAGCTGATACTTCAAGTCCCTTGCCAGTCCCTGAACGCCAACTCTGAAAAGATCCTCCATCAGATCTCCCGCGAGTCTGACTCTCTTGTTGGCGTAGTGGTCCTTGTCATTTGGGTCCCTGTTGGTTATTGCCATCTCCAAGACTTGCCTGACTATCCTACCGAGGAATATGGCCTTTTTTGTCCTTACATCATCTTCAGAACCAAGATGTGGGAGTAGTTCCTTATCTAACAAGTTTTGAATTCTTGATTCCCTATACTCTTTCTGCTGACCTGCTGCGAATTTCTTCTCAAGCCATGCCATCGCCTCTTCAGTGTTATCTACACCGTATTCTGGATTATCTTTGACGTCATTGAGGTTTGCGACTGTATATTTCATCGCTTCTACAGGTCCTGCGATTGCGGAGAAGATATCCCTATCATTTTCCATTCCGAGAGCTCTCATCAACAGAACTACCGGTATTGCTGTGGTTCCTGCACTGGGTATCTTGACCATTAGCATTCCATCACCTCACTTTTCGACATTGATTGGTTTCCTAACACCATCTTTTTGGGAGAAAATCTTTGCTACCTCAGTCTCATGAGCATATTTCTTATTCTTTTCTACTGTGACTCTATTTGGGGCTAAATCCTCCATTGAGATTAGAACCCTTTCAGTACCGTTAATGATGAAGTAGCCCCCAGGGTCTAGAGGATCTTCTCCGGCCTTTCTAAGAAGTTCTTTGTGCCTAAGAGCGTCTTCAGGTGAAGTCGTAGGGGACAGTTTTAGAGACTTTTCTTGTGTTCCTGCAATATGATCTGGATGTAGATTACACCTTCCAGATCTTACCATTATAGGGAGGTTTCCTATGTGGACGCCCTCTTCCTCAATGAATCCTATGTCAGATTCTGATGTTGAAGGTGGGAGGTCGTCCCTGTATATCTTAAAGTCCAAGTATATCGGTGAGAAATAAGTTAACTTCCTCAGTCTGCATTCAAGTGGCGTGGCTGGATGTTCCGCACCGTTCGCCTCTCTAACGGTGGGAGCACCCAAACGGATACCCTTCATCCTGATGTAGATCTCCTTATCCAAGACATCAAGTTTGATCATTCCGCCTGCATCTGGTCCGCCAGGAACATCTTCCAGAGGGGCGTCGCTACCGATTCTAATTCCTCTGACTATATTTTCCATTCGACTGCTCTTGCCGTCTCCACTGGGAATGCAATCATTGTATGATGCCAACTGGTGGTTCACCATACTCCTGTGTGCGAAATAACTTTCAACTATCTCCTTCATCTTATCTCCTCCTTAATTGCTCTCCACGATTAGCCTATACGCAGTGCTAGCACCTGCTGACCTGCTATATCTGAAAATTTTGACAACCCTGTTCCTGAGCCATCCGGCGGGAAGATCTGTTCTCTCAGACTCCTCCATTTCCTTTAATGCCTGTACGGATGGATCTGTGATCAGTATTTTTGGAAGAAGCTCCTTAGCTAGCCGTTTACTTCCGTCAAATTCTGTTTCCATTAACCCCCACGGGGAGAGTTCTGAAGCCTCATCCTCTTCTGGCACGAGAGAATGGTGAGGGACAAGCTGGTGATTTAGTACGTTAAATCTGTCTTCTCCAAGTGGGATGTCTTCGTCAAGAAGGGCTGTTCTGGAGATGGTGACCCTTCCTGATCTGCTCCTTCTCCTGGAAGCGGCTTGTTCTCGGATTATCCCCATTATGTTCTCTAGCTCTGCTGTCTCTTATACACATCTCCGAGCCCACGAGACTCAGTAGGATCTC
>CAXHFZ010000158.1:0-3278 GCA_964016325.1 uncultured Candidatus Poseidoniales archaeon
AGGCGTGCAATGGCGATCCCGAAGCAGAATTTTCAAACTTTGACTGTTCCTGTTTTGATGGCATATACGTGACAGGGGGAATCAGTGATGAGTACTTGGATAAGATCGAGAAGATACGAAGTGATAAGGCCAAGGGTTCCGCCTCAATCTGAGAATAGTCAACATCAAGCACGTGCACCCCTCCCATGAGCCGTGATATCCACTATTGTTGCTACTGCCGAAGTTGATGTCGCCTATCCGATCCTAGAAAGTTATGCCATGAAAGACAGGTTCATCGTTTTGTCAGAGAATGGAATTATCGATTCTTTCAATTGGGAAGGAATAAAAATTTCAAGTAATGAAATATCTGAAAATATTATCGCAAGCGAATCAAATGAGACATTTTTGACTATTTCATCCTCTAAAGGAGATGTATTTCTAATATCTGACAATAGCGAGGAAAAAATTCTCTCAGGGGTGAATTGTAATGCTATCTGTCTATCGGAGAATTTTATCCTCCTCTCTACGGAAGATGGCGATCTATTATCCATTGACAAGCAGGGTGGTAGGAGAGCCTCCGTCAATCTTGGAAATACGACGACAATGCGAATTTCAGATGACCATAATCAGATTGTCGTCGCGTCTGAGGAAGGAAAGATGACAATTTTCAACAATGATTTGGAGATACTAAGATCATCTCCTCCCGCTAAAGACGATATTGAGATGGTTACCAATATCTCTCCCATCGTAAGAGGAAGATTCCTAGTTTCCCGGGAATCACTTGGGGTCGTAGTTGATGACAGACCAGTAAACAGATTGGAATTTTGGCATGTCAAAGAGGGATTATTAGAACTAGTAGAGATCCCATCTAGGGCGACATCCATTCAAGCCAGTGGAAATGGATATTACGTAGGTTGCTTCGAGGGGGAATTACTCTGGATAGAGAGAGGCAGGGATCCAACTCTAATTATTAATCTTGGTTATTCGATAACTGATTTGAGAATTTGGGAGGGGGATATTTTGGTATCCTCTTGGTTTTATGCGAGAAGAATAAGTCCCGAAGGGATCGAGAAATGGATTTTTGAACACCCTACAATAATTTCGAAAATTCTATCTCCAGGTCAAGGAATAATCGCTCTAATTAGTGACAGAGGTCGTTCGGCCAGTGGTAGTTTCATATCTCTGATAGATCCCAATAAAAAGCCTCATGTTGAACAAACACATCACGCCCAAAGTCCCCCAACAAGAGATTTGAGTGACAAATCTTTCTCAGGAATGCCATCAGAAAATGAGATAGCAAAAGCTGCAAAGAGAAATAGTGTAAATGAAATAGACTCGATAATCCGAGATATCAACCAATCATTAGAGGTTTCAATGACTGAATTAAGTGACGATGAAGACTTACTAGAAACACTATCAAGATCTGCATCGTCTATCAATTTGCCACCCGTGGCAGATGCCGGCGATGACATAACTGTAATCTCTAATGAAGATCTCAAAGCTGATGTAATCCTAGATGGATCAAAATCATATGATCCCGATGGAGAGATAGTTTCATGGTCTTGGATTTCAGAGACAGGAAGAGCACTGGGTGATCGCCCTGTAATCAAAGTAAGGCTTACCCAAGGGATACACTCTTTTTCCTTATCTGTAGTCGACAACAAGGGAGCCAAATCGATTTCTAAAATGACTGTTAGAGTGGTTTAGCTTAGCTTGCCAAGCTCTTCCTTTAATGCAGGCAGAGCTTCCTCCCAGGTGGCAACAATGCCATAGTCTGCGACTCCGAATATTGGTGCATCTGGGTCCTTGTTGATCGCCACGATATACTTGCTAGAACGCATCCCGGCTAGATGCTGAATCGCCCCGCTAATACCCACGGCGATGTACAAGGTCGGATTGACGGTTTTCCCTGTTTGGCCGACTTGCATGCTGTGCGGTATCTCGTCCCAAGTGTCGACGGCAGCCCTGCTGGCCCCAACAGCCGCACCGATAACGTCAGCGACCTCATTTAGGTGTGAGAAGTTAGAAGGCTCACCCATCCCCCTTCCTCCGGAAATGATAATCTCAGCATCGGAAACATCCATTCTCTCCCCGGCCTTAGCGATCGCTTCTTTGACAGCAACCGATACTTCAGTCGAATTATCTACCACTACTACCTCAGCACTACCTCCTCCTGAGGCCCCTTCGAAGGCGTTTTGCCTCAGTGTCACCACACACGGTGTCGTAAGGCTTGATGTCTCAACAGCTTTCCCTGAGTAAACAGATCTAGTAACTTTGTAACCAGGCTCGATTCCAGTGATGTCCTGTACTATTGGAGCTCCTATTTTTGATGCAATTTGAGCTCCTAGCTCTCTACCAGAGGGAGAAGAGGAAGCCATGACCATACCCTGCGAGAGCGGAGCCATTACGGCCGACCAAGATCCACTATCGAATGATGAGAAGCAGTCTCCCTGCAATGAAATGACCTTTGAGACCCCTGAAATTTCAGAGGCATCGTTACTGCCTACGCCTCCTGGGCACAACACTGTTATCACACCACCAAGGGAACTCGCAGCTCCCACAAGTTGTTCAGTTACTGGGTGTAGTCCTTCTCCGCTCGCTTCAGCTATTATTGTGATTTCCATACTCTCTCCTCCTCAAATTACATTCGCCTCTTCACGAAGCTTCAAAACAACAGTCCGGACTGAATCTGCACCCTCAAATTTCTGTCCGGGCGGCTTTTCAGGCGGTGAATCATGCGAAACAATATTTACCTGCGATTCTACAAGATTAATGCCTAAATCATCAGTACTAACAGTCTCTATAACCTTTCTTTTCGCCATCATAATTCCTTTTACATTAGGCCTTCTGAGTTCGATTGACGCCTTGTCGAAGGCGAATAGACAGGGTCTCGAAACCGAGACCCTTTCATTTCCCTCCGAACTAGCTCTTAGTGCACTGAAGCCGTCGCCTTCCACAGTTACCTCGGAGACCATGCCTACGCAGGCGGCTCCCATGAGACTTGCAATGCCCGGACCCGTAGAACCGGAATTTGTATCAGCCGCTTGCTTACCACACAGAATCACATCCGCCTCACAATGATTGATAGCCGCGACAAGAATGGATTGTATCTGCTTGCTATCCATCTCAGCAGTATCCGCAACAACGTGAAGCATGGAATCAACTCCCACTGCAGCCGCATCTGTGAGCATTTTAGCGGCTCTATCGGGTCCACAGGTTATCGCTACCAGATCTCCAGCGCCCGCCTCCTTGAGCCTGTCTCTTATACACATCTCCGAGCCCACGAGACTCAGTAGGAT
>CAXHFZ010000159.1:0-3276 GCA_964016325.1 uncultured Candidatus Poseidoniales archaeon
CAGTTACTCTCTCCTCAAATAATTTAATCGAGTCGTAACCGCCCAATGAGTCACTTCCTGGAATCAGTACTTTTTTTGTGGATCTTTCATGATTATCAATTACTTCAGTCATGTGAGGAATATCTGAAAAGAATTTTCGGTGCGATGTCGAGGCATCAGAATCCAAGCCATTGTGTGAACCTGTAAGCGCGGGCATTGGAGGATCGGTATATTTCTCTTCCCCTATCGAAACTCTGACCCATTCCATGGAAGGTCGAAGAGATGGTCTGACATGAACCCATTGCTCACTAGATCTCAAAGAATGCCTTTACTCTCTCTGCAGTTCTGGAGGGACTTGAGGTTTGGATCCTCATCATTGAAGGCATACAATCACTCACCCTGCGTTCCAATATACGGCTCTCTAGTAATACAATTATTGCTCTATCTTCCTTCTTCCTTATCGGTCTTCCAAGGGCTTGAAGAACACTATTGACGGCAGGTTGTAGGCTGGCATACTTCCAAGCTCTATTTCTGTCAAATTTCTTGGTAAAGTAATCTATCAAAGAATCCTGTTTGGAACTAGGAGGAGGAAGTGGAAGGCCTATGCAAACTAATGAATCTAGGACATTGTCAGAATAGTCCACACCCTCAGAAAGCTTACCATTTAGAACTCCAAAGATTACGGCCCCTCCCATTTGTTTCTGTTCATAGAGTTTCGAAACCATAGATTCAACCCTTCCCTTACTCATTCTTTGCTCTTCCTTCAGAATTACTTTACCACTACTCCATCCTAAATTTACGAAATCTGAATGTATTCTTTCTAACATATTGTAGCTGGGCGCGAAGATGGCTACATTTCCATTTGTATTCTCAATAACTGCTCTGACATGTTGCCCTATGAGGGGGATACTTCTTTCACGCTCTGTGAATTTACTAGTTACATCACTCGCGATCAAAACTGGCCTATTCTCAACCGGAAAGTCCGATGAATATACCTTGCATACAGTCCTGCTGGCCGGTATGCCTAGTATTTCTGAATACATCATAGGAGGGAAGAGAGTGCCAGACATAAGAATCGATCCACGGCAACTCTCAAACACAGATTTCCCCACCACACTCGGGTCAAGAAGATGGCAAGTAATACGCGGGTTATCGAGAAGTTCATCAAATACCAGGGACAAGGCGGAACTGTTTCTGAACCTTATACAAATTTCTAGCATTTCAGCTATTCTGGTACAATCATTCTGCTCCTCGTCATCTGAATCTTCTTCCTCGTCTATTGTCACAGAGAATAAACGCCTTATCATCAACAAAATTCTGGATATGTCATCGCCCTCGTCCTCCTCCAGCACCCGTTCAGTAGCTTTGGAGAATACATCTAGGAAATCTTGAGTAGGCACTCTCATATCATCCCCCCTCGTCATTTCATTCTCCTTCTTCCTTTCTTTCAACCAATTCATCATAGGGATCTGAAGGGACTTAACCTGCATCTCTAGACGCCTTACATCTCTAAGCTGTCCGGATTCAGGCAAGTCGAGATCTGAATTAGCCTTCTCTAAATTTCCCTTGTATTCAGCTATATTATCCAATGCCCTTTTGAAAACATCATCTGTTACTCTTCTCTCCAATCCACTCCTAATCCTGTCAGGTAGGTTGTGTGCTTCATCTACAATTAATATCGAGTTTTCCAACTCAATACCCATCGCAGGCAGGGAAGCCTCCCTGACCCCCTCCACGAAAACATGATTGTAGTCGCATACAAGAATGTCTGCGTGGCTTGCCGCCATTCTGGCTGTAGCCCAAGAACAGACTTTTCTGGATATGCCATATTTTACACTCCAATCAACATGTCGAGGCTCTTCTAGTAACTTCTTTCTCAGGTCTGAGCGTCTAGCTTTACGAGTTTCTTCAACTACGTCCCCTTCGCAACTACATTTTCCAGTAGAACGATCCACATATTCGCACATCCCTTCCCTGCCAATAATATCTATCAGAGTTATTTTTGGAATACCTTCTGGTATCCTAGAGTTAATCTGACGAACAGTATCGACTACGATTCTATGTTGAGACTGCCTCCCAGTCATGAAAATTATCTTCGGTTTTTCAGTCGCCAGATTATTATCAAATGAGGCTTGAAGAGCCGAAGCCAGCGCTGCCGCTGTTTTCCCAATTCCAGTCGGGGCGGCCGCTAGAAGGAACCCTCCCTCAGTAAGAGTGTCAATTCCATCTGAAATCATCTCGACCTGAGATTTTCTGGCTACTTCATGAGCGAAAAATATGCCAGATTTACGTACGGCACCCTCACTCATGGTATTACCGTAAAAAGGACGGCCAAGAAGATTGGGTAGACATTAACCCCTAGAAACCGTTTCCTAGAGCTTTCATGGCCCTGTATCTGAGTCCCCTCAGACCGTTATATTTGGGTGCGAGGGAGCCATCAGGCCCCCCCGCGGTGGTTCCGTGCATCCCGTCCTCACACATTTCCCTCGCCTCAAATAGCGTTTGAATCATCATTGCTTCTTTCTCTAAGTTCATTCATTCTAGAATAAATTAAATCTGTAACTTTTGCATCTCCAAGAGTAACATTCCTGATATGTTCCCTGGCGGCCTGCCTCAAAACTGAGTCAGGTTTTTCACCATGCAACTTGCAAAAATCTTCCATCCTAGAACTTAGATCTGGTCCTAGATTAACTTCCACCTTGTTGCCACTAATGAGATGCTCATCAGAGAGATATTTTCTAATCGCAGTTCGAATAACATCGGAACGATTTCTCATTCCATCCAATCCAACCAATTGATCTAGCTCTAGAAGATGATCTTCAGGTATTCTCATGGAAATCATTGGGCTATGACCGGACATACTGGCTACCTTCTTGTCCATCGAAAGGGGAGGGGGGTATTAATTGTATCTCAATTGACGTACAAATGAAATGCATTTAATTCTATTATCCTTCAGCAGTTCCATTAATGGGGAGCACACTCTCGGGCATACTGGGCTTGCAATGAAAACAATCAATGACGCTATCCATGGACAGTTCAGGATTGACGGAGTCAGAGAAGAGCTTCTCAAAACCCCTGAGATGAATAAGCTAAGCCATATCAAACAACTAGGACTGGCACATTTAGTATTCCCAGGAGCGCACCATACCCGTTTTGAGCATTCCCTCGGAGTATCACATGTTTCTAGTATGATGGCAGAGTCTCTCGGGCTCGATAGATATGAGACTGATACAGTCGGCGTTGCGGCCCTATTGCATGATGTAGGTCATGGGCCATATTCTCATACTTTGGAGCATA
>CAXHFZ010000160.1:0-3254 GCA_964016325.1 uncultured Candidatus Poseidoniales archaeon
CCACGACGTCATTCGTCGGCAGCGTCAGATGTGTATAAGAGACAGCATCCCATCTACCGAATCGCCTATCTTTTTTCCCAGGAAATGATTGTAATTAGAACCAGTTATTTCAACTGAGAAGGCACGCCCTCCATACTTTGGATTAGTATCGTTAACGACTGCCTTGAATGACTGTTCGCCTGCCATATTTACACCTCGGACGGCAATCCGACATGAGGCCCCTATAAGAGCGGTTCGGAAGTAATGATAAATCGTCTCTACCGCTTGGTGAACTCTTCCTCAATCCTACTTCCTATCGTCGAAGGTGCGGTATTGATCATTGTAATGTATGTAGTTCTGCCCCTGCCAACTGAAGTATTGGTAGATCGGGCCTCCAACAAACCTTCCTTTTCCAGTGCCTTTAGATGTTTCCAAAATGTCGTGTAGCTCCTTGGTTTTACCCCAAATTCCTCACAGACCACTTCATACAGCTTCCTAGCATCCCCACTTGATATCTCCTCTTCCTTACGTAATCTTCTGCATATCCCGAGAAGTACAAGTTTCTGATGGGCACTAAGGGAGTCAACCTGGCTTGGCTCCACAGAAGCAGACCTTATGGTACTCGGCATTACATCACTCAACGCCACCTCTCCTCTTCCGTCCATCTCCGCCCTCCTCACCGCGGCCTCAAGAAGCTCGATCGCTAATCTGGCATCGCCAGTGCCTTCAGCAAATCTTCCTATCTTCTCAAGGATATCATCGCTCACAGAACCGGATCTACAAGATGCCTCATATCTCTGCTTAGAAATTCCAATCAGGCCATCATAACCATATGGCTCCAGCTTCAGTACGTTACTCTCCCCTAGTCTCGAGATTATTGCCGGCTCCATCATACCCATCAGTGCCAGGTCCTGACTAACTAGAATTAGGGATATAGTTCCTTGCCCACCCTGTCCTTCATCGATCCGCAGTAGTTTGTATATTAGATCGCTATTATCTCTTCTGATGAGGACATCAACCTCGTCTAATACCAATATCATATGGAGCCCCCTAGATCGAATATTCCTCCTTATCGACTGAATGATTTCTCCAGAGCTAAATCCTCTCTCAGGATGCCGGGAGTCCAAAGACAATGCAATTTGTTGTAAGACCTGATTCGTAGAGGGATGATTACGACAATTAACATGAGACAGAGTCATCTTTCTAACTCCATCCAACTCTCTGACTACATCCTCTCCAAATCTTCTAGTTAGTACGGTTTTCCCCGTTCCAACATGTCCTATGACAACCGCACGACCACTCACTCCCTCATTGCCTATTCCCATGAACATCGAGGCTAAAATGCCTAGTTCTTTGTCCCTGCCTACAAGACTTGGAGGAGTCCAATCGAATGAAAGTGGGCCCCTGTCGACAAGTATCTTGCCGGCACCGATACTGTCAAGGTAGTCTGCCATCAAACTACACGCGCTAACATCGTTATTAGACATATTCAGGGGAAATTGGAAATTGACTACACATCATGTCGATATCTCAATCGCCAAATCACGGAATCTCATCAAATTGGTAACCGTTTTCCCACTTCTTCTCCCCCAAGGCAACTTCGAGCTCATATGGAGTTACCAACGGCTTGTCATACCTTACTGAGTCATCAATGGCTATCCTCGGACACGCAGTATTCACGAACGCATCAACCGGGTAGAAGTCTATCAAATCAGGACTCACGTGATCGAGTGCGAGTAAGTATCCCTTCTTCCCATGCTTCTCGAGAATTCTCTTCATCCTGATTGCAAGGTTTCTCCTCATCTGCCCGGGCTTTTCCCCAATTAGAATTCCAAAAGTAGTAGCATTGTCTATTTCCATAATTAGCCCAAAACGTTGCCTTAGAATCCTTTCGATACGCTCAAAAGACATCTCACTTGAGTCTCCAGTATAGGGGTCTAGCAGGGCCAAAGGCTTCCCTGTATGGAGAACCAAACCTATCGGATGAAAATCTCCAGAACCAAGGAACAGGTAATGCCCTATATTCTCATTATCTCCAGAATAATTGCAACCGAGAACCTGTCCAGGGAATGTCAGCCTATCTCCTCCAGTCGGTATTTCTACTTCGAATCCAGCTCTTTCCAACATTTCTTTGTATTTTGGAAGTAGGTGTAGGTGTTGTATTGATCCTACAAGACCAAGCTTCGTCTCCTTTAGGGGAGAGAACCTACCTACCGCATCTAAGAAAATCTCCTGCGCCTCCTCCTCATCGAGATCATTCTTTCTTTCCGCTCCCTTCCTAGACTCGGCAATTGATAGGTGGGCTCTAAGAATCGGCAAGACTCCCTCAATTTCTGGCTCGCCATCGTACGTCACCGAGATGAACTGCGTCGGCATCCCAGAGTCTATGTTCATCTGACTATGTCCCATATGTGCAACTAGCTCAACTCCCATCGCTCTCATCTTGTCGTGTACTAAATCACAGGCACCATAGCAAGGGTCTGCCGCGAGAACAACCTTGGCATCTGAGTCATCTTCTATCTGATCCATCATTTCCAGAGCTTGCATTTTCAGGCCCTCTGGAACTTGTAATGCAATAAGACGATGGTCATTCGATTTTATTCTCGTAACCAACTCATCGAGCTGGAAGTCATGCCTGTCTAAATCCATTTGTAATCACTCAATAATCTCTACTTTCCCATCAACTATGTCTATCCTGGCTAGTGTCCTTATGGGCCACCCAGGTTTCTCTTTTGAGAGACGTTTGCGCCCGTCCCCTTTCTCTATTGCGATAATAATATGCTGTAACTTCGCCCCTATTCCTTCGATTGCCTCAAGAATTGGCTCTAATGTACCTCCTGTAGAGATGACATCATCCACAATAAGTATCCTTTCCCCGGGTTTGATATCGTTGATGTATATGGTAGATTTTGAATATCCCGTGGAGACGTCAACTTCCACTTCCCCTTCCATTTCATAAGACCTCTTCCTAATAACAACAGTAGGTTTTCCCGATGCCTCGCCCACTGCGGCCAACAATGGCAAACCCATCGCCTCAATACTGACTATGAGATCTATTTCCGACCAATCAACCATCGAGACAATAAGATCTCTTGTGGCACGAAGAACATCAGGGTCCATCCTCGGTATTCCATCTGAAATTGGATGTATAAAGTAGGGATACTCTCCTTTCCAAATTATCGGAGCACCCCTCAGTGAATCCTGAAGTATGGCAAGGGGGTCGCCGGGCTCCATTGCCCATCAACCTCAGACTTTTCCCTTCAAGTGCTCGGCTC
>CAXHFZ010000161.1:0-3249 GCA_964016325.1 uncultured Candidatus Poseidoniales archaeon
CCCTCTGATCCAGAAATTGGATAGCATATTTTTACCATATCGCCATAGCTGACATAATCCTCTATTTCAGATATTATTTCATTTGCGGGAGGAGGGGCTTCTTCAGAGTGGTATGAAGCTATAACCTGTGTTTTTCCTTTTGCTATTTCCATCAATGAATCTCTTTCCTTGATGGATATATCCACCTCCAAATCTACCCAACTGACTCCGCTTCTGATGGCGGTTCTGAGAACTTCTATCCTACTCTCTTCATCTCCTGGATAGTGACCTCCCTGTCTTTCGGGCCTGCATGTCAATATTACGGGGAGCTCTATCCCTTGTTTGAATGAAGATAGCGCGGCATCTAGATCTACTGACTCTAGTGGGAGGGCCTCATACTCGATTTCTTTTCTCGCTCTTCCTTTTGTCTCTTCTTCATCTTCTGAATCGTCTATTTCCACCTCACTGACCCAGAGATTATCTAACCTGACCTCTACTAAATCGGCCCCTGCTGCCATTGCCAGTGCGGCGTCTTTAAGCATCTCATCCACAGTATAGCCGCTTAGCACGACGCATACCTGTGGCATCTCCATGTATCGCTTCGACCATAGGATTCTGTTTAATCGTGTCGTGTGGCCATTTGCGATAATTTTTCACCTTAGAACGGCCGTAACTAACAATATTAACTAACGAGAAGAATGGTAATATGCTTTTTTTCTTAGTGTGAATAAACTGGTGAAAATGAATGATATCAGGGGATATACTAGTAGAGTTGAATAACCACCGACCACTAGTATATAACATAACGATTGAGGGTTCCTACGGAACCCTCAAAAAATTGAGTTGATTATTGTGGTAGATGACTATGATGCCGATAGCATACAGGTCCTTGAAGGACTAGAAGCAGTTAGAAAAAGACCGGGTATGTACCTTGGTGACCCTCATGACGGTTCTGCACTCCACCACTGTATCTGGGAGGTTGTGGATAACTCCGTAGACGAGCATCTTGCTGGACATACCGATTCAATTGATATCACTCTTCACCAGGGTGGTTCACTTTCAGTAAGAGATTACGGAAGAGGGATTCCAGTTGGTATTCATGATGAATATGGAATATCTGCTGCTGAGGTAATAATGACCAAGTTGCATGCGGGCGGGAAGTTTGACAATAGCTCTTACAAAGTATCGGGAGGACTTCATGGAGTTGGTGTTTCAGCGGTGAATGCGGTATCGG
This sequence comes from uncultured Candidatus Poseidoniales archaeon, assembly GCA_964016325.1. Classification (GTDB taxonomy): domain Archaea; phylum Thermoplasmatota; class Poseidoniia; order Poseidoniales; family Thalassarchaeaceae; genus MGIIb-O5. The sequence goes on from CAXHFZ010000161.1 coordinate 1,214, forward strand.
AATGGATGGAAATGACCATTCACAGAGATGGCATCATCTATTTTCAAAGATATGAGGCAGGAATTCCACTTGAAGCATTGAAGGAGATTGGGACTTGTGATGACACAGGCACAAAAATCTCATTCCGTCCCGATCTGTCAATATTCACCGATATCACGGATTTCGATTTCGACGAAGTGGATACTCGAGTAGGGGAGACAGCTTTCCTGAATGCGGGGTTAAAGATTACGATTACCGATGAGAGAGATGAGAACACGCATACATCAGAGCACCTGTATGAAGGGGGTCTTTCCGAATATGTAAGGCAATTAAACGAAAGAAGAGAAGTCTTACATTCAGAAGTTATTAAGATCAGGGGAGATAAGGAAATCGAGAAAGGCAATGTGGAGGTAGAACTGGCTTTACAGTGGTCGGATGCTTTCAGTGAGTCGATTCGTTGCTATACTAACATCATAAGGAACAAGGATGGAGGGACTCATATGTCAGGCCTTCGTACTGCCCTCACTAGTTCTGTTAACTCATATGCGAAGAAAAAGAAATTACTCAAAGGAGACGCTTTATCGGGGGATGATGTCAGAGAGGGCTTGGCAGCGGTAGTGAGTGTAAAGCATCCAGATCCGTCATTCTCGTCTCAGACAAAGGATAAGCTTGTGAGTAGCGAAGTGACAGGCATAGTACAGACAATTGTCTATGACAAATTAGGTGAGTTCTTCGAAGAAAATCCTTCGGTTGCCAAGCAAATTGTCGAAAAGGCTCTTCTTGCGTCTAAAGCTAGGGAGGCGGCAAGAAAGGCAAGAGATTTGACCCGAAGGAAGGGCGTCTTAGAAGGAGGTGGTCTACCTGGGAAGCTTGCTGACTGTCAATCAAGAGACCCTGCTGAGTGTGAGGTATATCTCGTCGAGGGAGACTCAGCGGGAGGTTCAGCAAAAACCGGTAGAGATCGGAGAATACAGGCGATACTTCCCCTAAGGGGGAAAATACTCAATGTAGAGCGACAGAAGCATAATGCCGCAAAGGTATTCCAGAATCAGGAAATTCAGACTATGATTCGTGCCCTGGGAGCTGGCGTTGGAAATAATAGTGAAGAGGAAGGGGCTTTTGATGCCAGTAAATTACGTTATTCGAAGATAATAATAATGTGTGATGCGGATATTGATGGCGCACACATAAGAACACTGATGTTGACATTCCTCTGGAGGTTCATGAGGCCTGCCATAGAAGAGGGGCATGTCTATATCGCTCAGCCTCCACTATACCAGTTATCTAAAGGAAGGGTGAGTAGATATGTGTTTTCGGATGAAGAAAGAGATAAGGTAATCTTGGAATTACAGGGAGATAATCCTAATGCCAAGATTGGCGTGCAGAGATACAAGGGACTTGGCGAGATGAATCCAGATCAACTCTGGGAAACTACGATGAATCCAGAGACTAGAACTATGCTAAAAGTAACAGTCCAAGATGCGGAAGAAACCGATAGGCTATTTGAAATATTAATGGGAGAAGATGTCCCTGATCGTAGAGCATTTATCGAAAAATACGCTAAGGAGGTGACAAATCTTGACATCTGAAGAAAATACAAATGAGGATTTATCCGTAAGAAATGAGAATATACTAAATCATACTTTGAACAAAGAAATGAAGACATCGTACATCAATTATGCAATGTCAGTAATTATTGGTAGAGCTTTGCCCGATGTTAGAGACGGTTTGAAGCCAGTACACCGTCGTGTGCTCTACGGGATGTATGAAGGAGGTCATACTTCTGACAGGAAATACAGTAAATCTGCACGTTCAGTAGGTGAAGTAATGGGTAAATATCATCCCCATGGTGATCTATCAATCTATGATACGATGGTTAGGATGGCGCAGGAATTCTCATTGCGATACCCTCTTGTTGATGGACAGGGAAATTTTGGTTCGATTGATGGAGACCCCCCTGCTGCGATGCGTTATACAGAAAGTAGATTGGATAAGATTTCAAAACACATGCTCTGTCTCTTATACACATCTGACGCTGCCGACGAATGACGTCGTGG
>CAXHFZ010000162.1:0-3221 GCA_964016325.1 uncultured Candidatus Poseidoniales archaeon
CGACGTCATTCGTCGGCAGCGTCAGATGTGTATAAGAGACAGGTATTAAGAGGGCCGGAGGCCCGGCACCAATGGGGATGCCATTGATTCCATTCGTTCTCAACGGAGATTTGATAGAGGCTCTGCCCGATTTCAAAGACTGGTATACATATTGCGACTGAGGTGATAAAATGATTCAATTCTGGTTTCTATGGGTCTTCATAACCTTGGTTGTAGTAATAGTGGCTTTAACTCTGAGGAAAGAAAGGGAGGAGATGCCAAGGAAAGAAATACTGCGAGCGGTGGAGACAAGCGCTAGCAGTATGGGTCTAGCAGAAAAGTCCTTTCTCTGGGCCTTCTCATGGCTAGATACAAGATTCAGGATTCAGGACTACTGGGGAATGAGCAGAGATGCGTACTACGGTATGCACAGGCAAATGCCTATGAGTCATGCTGAGAAATACAAGCTCAGGATAATATGGTACTGGTATCCACTATATTGTTTAGGTGGGATTTCCTTCCTGGCATTCGTAATCCTAGTTCTGACTGGCACTGTCCTAGGATTATACTACGTACCTGGCGGAGAGGGAGATCCGACTCCAGCCTACAGTAGCATGGAATTCATAATGACACAGCTTCCTTTCGGATATATTATCAGATCCATACATCACTGGACTACACATTTCATGGTCGCCGCCGTATTCCTTCACATGTGCAGGGTTTACTTCACGGGTGCTTACAGGAACCCAAGGGAATTAAATTGGTTAATCGGAGTCGCATTGATGTTCTTTACGATTTTCTTCGGCTATTCGGGATACCTCCTCCCATGGGATAGCTTGGCATTCGGTGCAGCGACTATCGGAATTAACATGGCAAATAGTACACCTTTAATCGGAGGTTGGGTTGCTACCGCTATGTTCGCTGGGACTACAATCTCAGGACAGACAGTCACCAGAATGTACTTCCTCCATGTCTTCATTCTTCCAGTAGTAGTCACTTCACTCATTCTTGCACATTTGTTTATTGTTTGGGCACAAGGGATAGCGGAGCCACATTGAGGTGATGTAAGTGGGAATGATGGATAGATTTGGTAGAATCGCTGATACCTACATCAGCGAGAGAAACAAGCTTTTGGAAGCTGATACTGAGAGGAGAAGGACAATCACTGGCCATCCTTTCTGGCCTACTGAAGTACTTCGAGACACGATTATTTTTGCTTCCATCGTTATGACCATAGCATTCTACTCCTGGTTGATCCCACCCCCACTGCATAGTGCCGCCGATCCATTCGCACAAGCTGGTTTCGTATTCCCCGATTGGTACGTTCTTTTTTCGTACGGATACCTAAGGTGGGGAGAGTATCTTCCTCAATTCGTTATCCCAGCAGGACCTATCGGCGAGTTCTTTGGAACTCCCGTGATCGACTGGAATGCTGCATGGTGGGGAGCCGCGATTACAGGGCTTCCGGTTGGCATTCTGGCCCTTCCTCCATTCCTACCCGGTAGGGAAAAGAGAGGTGTCGAAGACCCGTGGTTTGCAACAGCTGGTGCTGTTTATTTGGCCCATGTCTGGTTCATATCTGTTTTCTCAATCAATATCTTCCTAGACTTGTATGCGAAGGACCGCAGTGACTACTGCTTCACCGGAGCTCATTCCGAATTAATGTGCGGGAGACAAGCCCCCTGGACTGCTGAAGTTTTCAATGCAGTTCCGTGGATACTAACGGGAATTTTCTTATTCGCGGTGATATATTTCCCCACCAGAAAATTCCTACTTAACTCAGTAGGGTCGAGGGTTACCCCAAGGATAGGTCGCCAAGTTGCTGTAGGATCTCTTATCGCCGCTGTCCTGATATCTGTTGTCACATGGCCAGTATATGAGAACGGTTTTTGGGATTATGGTGGGCTAGGTGCTATGGATGATCTCGAAGACCTGGATTCTCTCAGGGCTCAGCCTTCGGACACCCTAGTACATGTGGACGAAGGGAATGTATGGGCTGACTGGGAAGACGAGTGCATACCTTACGAGGAAAGCTCAGCACTGGCTGCATGGAGTGGATTGTCATCAGAAGAAGATCCTTCTGATTGGTGTGTAATTGCTGCGACGCACTGGTCTAATTGGGGAATTTTCCAACCTACGAAATTCAAGATAATCGATTTCGCGGGAGATAATGGACATGCTGACAGTACCACGGGCAGAAATTCAGCGGAGGATGAGGTGACATTCCCTGGATCTGCAGATGGGTCAGAGATTACATATGAAGTAAGTATGACATTCGAAGTAGAAGACTTGGGAGTTTCCGAAGTTCCAGCGGATATTGGGTGTCTTTTCAGGACTACAGTCAGAGGAGCTGGTATCCATTCCCAGAGCTTAATTCTAACGGACTCGTCTGGCACGGAGATCTGGAGTACAGAAGGATGCGTTTCGGATACCATATATCTAGATGCGGGGAGTACCTACAGTGTTTCATACATGACTACCTCACAGGGCATCAACGAGTCTGTAGAGGTAATCACCAGCTTATCTGTCGTGGCATACCAGCCTCTGCTCCTGAATGATGATGGCACCTCGCTAGTCAGGTCGGAGTCATCTCTGGATCTTGAGACCATGTCCACGATGTATCTGAAGAATCCAACCTATCATAAGAACCCAAAGAGTCTTGATGCGAAATTGATTTATTCGTTATTCATACCCTGTTTGGGAGTCGGTGCTATGGTGTTCATGCTTATGAGAAGCATGGCGAGAGGTTACGAATACGAGATGAACAAGTGCTACGGATGCGACCTGTGTGATGACGCTTGTCCGGTGAGGCTGTTCAACTCTGGAGATAAGCTGAACATCATCTACAATACATGGAACAATGAAGACGACGGGGTTCCATTGTATTCCTGCCTTACGTGCTCTGCCTGTACCAACGCCTGCCCCCAACTAGTGGATTATGACTCATATGTTGATATCAGGAGGAATATGATAGTCGGTGGCCCTCCTGCCACTGAAATTCCTCATACCGTATTACAGGCAGTTCTAGCTGCTGAGGCAGAGGAAGACGCAGACGGATACTTCATGTCAATAGATGAGTATCCAATTGATTCGAACATCGGATACTACCCAGGATGCGTCGACTACCTAGACCAAGAAATGATTTTCAGTCACGTGAACGAAGGCTCCATGAATCTAGGCGATGCTACAACATCCGCATTCACGCTATTCGAAGAGATGGGGGAAGACGTCACTTACCTAGG
>CAXHFZ010000163.1:0-3195 GCA_964016325.1 uncultured Candidatus Poseidoniales archaeon
GCAGATAGGATTCTACATATGGATAGAATCAGGTCAGCGCAAGATAATGCAATTACTTCTGGTAATATCGGATTCACTTCGTTCATCTCCTGGCCTGTTCAATTGGAAAACAATGTTTTTGGAGCTAGAAACAGAGGTGATAATAGAACACGTTTGGGTGCTACTTCCACTGAATATTTGAGACACGTTGCAGTATCCAGAATATTCTTTGATAATATTATTCATATTCAAGCGTCATGGCCTACTATGGGGCTCGATATAGCACAGCTAGCCCTAACAGGAGGAGCTGACGATGCAGGCTCTACTATGATGGAGGAGAATGTAGTCTCCGCTTCCGGCACAAGCAAAACTATGGCTTCTGAGATAGAGCTTCAAAAAATTATTCTTAGGTCAGGATTTTCACCCAGAAAGAGAGATTCTGATTATGTATTAATTGAGACAGAAATTATCACCAATACAGATCTTTTTGCAGTCACTCCAAAACAGTGATCATGACTCTACACGGCCACTTCTAACCGGTAATTTTTCTATAGTTACCCCAGTATTTGAGGCTTCTAGTTTTATTGGCCTTACCCACTTCATCCTTGTACCGTCATCCTTCAAAGCCTCAATAACGATCTCCCAGTGAATTGCAATCAATGCAGAATATATATTCCCAGGCCATGGGTCACTGGGTCCCAGAAGTATAACACTCTCTCCAATCACGTTTGTCCATGGTCCAAAATCCTGGACTCTCATAGGCTCTAAGAGAAGTAATCTCCCTCTGCTTACCGGCATGGGAACGGATTCACCCACTCCAGTTCCATGTTCATCAGCAGTTGAAATCCTCCTTTCCGGTAGTTCTGTTGACATACCAGGTGCTGGCTGTCCGTATTTACTCCTGCCAATTGCATCCAACAAAACACCTCGTTCTGGTATAGCAACTCCTACCTGAACTCTAGCCCTCGTAGCTTTAATGCCTTCAGGGAATGATATTTTACTAATTTCGACCTCATTAACAGAGCAATTGGATATCTCAACTTCAGGAGAAGATAATGGTTTTGCAATATATTCATTCTGCCTTCTAATATCCATAATATTTGCCACTACCCTTAGTAATATAGGTGTGACAAACACTGGGAAGGCAATTAAAATCATCAATGGATAATCAAGGGGACCAATATTTACTGGAGTGAATATAAAATCTGGAATTACTGCTAAACTAATCAAAGCAGGCTCTAGAGCGTGTAGCATTAGTGCTAAGACGAGTACCAACACTCCAGGAAAAATCATTTTCCTTGCTATAGCATGTAATGGATCAGGCTCAATATACCAGCCATCTCTCGTCCTCATGAGAAATGGCAAGGTTTCTGTAGTCACTTCTGTATTGATTTTAGGCAGTGCGGTATCGCCCTCTAACTCCTCCCTCCATTCAATTATCCAAGAGCTGTCATTGCCTATTCTAAGATTCGGAGGAGGGGGAGTTTCTGATTCTAGCAATACCTCAACTAATGGAATCTCTACTGGATCAATATTCTCATGATCAAAAGGCGGATATCTTACTCTCTGCACAGATCTATACATACTATCCCCATATTACTGCTGATGCGGCTTTAGAAGCCAATGATCTGAATTCAGGAACTTCCTTTAGTAATCTCAAACCAAGCGGGATGGGATTGTCTATTTCGCCAGATTGATTAATTATTTCCGTTACATCAGGTCTTGCCCAGATTTCGAAAACTCCATCTAACTCATCATCAGTCGCCTTTGTCAAAAATGCATTTCTTAATGCCCTGATTCTTTCTAGCTTCTTCCTCATTGGGTCGAGTGACTTTCCAATTTTTTGCATTCTTTCCTCTGACAAATCCCCATTGATTATGCACTCTGATAATTTTGGAGCGAGGATATCTACTTGATCAAATCCGGTGCTAATGCCTCCACCTGTAGTTGGTTTGCACGCTCCCGAGGCATCCCCGAAGAGGGCCACCCTTTCCTTGAGTGGATACTTAATTAGTCCACTAGGAACAGGTCCACCAAACCTCCCAATTATAGTACAATTCTCAAACCTACTTTTCCACATTGACTCGTTCATCAGATTGCTAATCAACATTTCACAAGATTTGTCGGTAAGCAATTCTGCCTTACTCCACATACCAATCCTAGTTGTTTCACCAGATGGAATCGCCCAAGAAAAGAATCCCGGAGAAATTTGCGATCCTGTAAACATGTCTAGCTTACCTGGTTCGTTTGGGTAACCCGTAACTTCTACTTGATAACCCACCATCATTTCTTTTGGTCTTCCCATTCTCATATTCCTTCGAACCCAAGAATGGGCTCCATCGCATCCACAGATCAACGCACATTTGATTTTTATTTCTGTATTCAAGGATTTTATTGTAACTTCTGCAAACCCATCATAAATTGAAATATTTGTAGGTCTTGAATTCAACAACAATTCTGCCCCACTTTCGACAGCTAATGTTACTACTCCTTCATCAAACTTCTTTCTACAAACAGACCATGTTCTAATTCTTTCAGGTGAGCCAATATCAACTGTAATTCCGTTTGGACTGTTTATTCTAGCACCCCATATTGGAGAAAGTACAGCTTTCTCCAATGGGACCCTTGCCATTGCACTCGGGTTAACTAGACCAGCACACTGAAATGGCCTACCAATTTCTGAATGTTCTTCGATGATAAGTACTGAATGACCCAATCTTCTGAGATTCCATCCGAGGTATCCCCCTATTGGACCAGCACCGATGATAACAGCGTCATAGAATTCCTCAGAAGGTCTTCCCATCAATTCCACTCCACGCACTCTACTTTTTTCTACTCTTCTTCCTTAGCGATTTTAGATTCGTAATTATTTTACTAGCATCTGATTTGCTCACTTCACTTATTTCTGCTAGGTCTGCCATTGCTAGTACATCGGATGTTTGTATGCCTAATTTTTCTGACATATCTATAATGAGTTTTATTTGTGCTTCGGAGGCAGGCAATGAGTTGTTATTTTCTTTCATTAGTCCTATCAAATCGCTAGCGGAGCCATCTCTTCCCCCTGTCAGTTCAGATAAATCCTTCACCCCAACCAAGGACAGGGCCTCTTCGTGAGACATGTTTGATTTTTCAATTAATGAGATAAGGTAACTTAATTGCTTCTCACTGGGTTTGGTGACTATTTTTCCCTCTTTGGCCATTTCCTTGAGCTTTTCG
>CAXHFZ010000164.1:0-3189 GCA_964016325.1 uncultured Candidatus Poseidoniales archaeon
ACAACTAAGATGGTTTGACGGGCGGTGTGTGCAAGGAGCAGGGGCATATTCACCGCGCCTTGTTGAGACGCGATTACTACCTAATCCAGCTTCATGGGGGCGGGTTACAGCCCCCAATCCGAACTACGAACGGGTTTCGGGATAGCTTCTTCCTCTCGGAGTAGCAGCCCATTGTCCCGTCCTTTGTATTGCGCGTGTAGCCCATGGCATTCGGATCATACTGACCTACCGTTGCCCTCGCCTTCCTCTGACTTCGCGCCAGCGGTCTCCCTATAGTCCCGTGGTCTGCGGACAGACCTTGGCAAATAGGGATGAGGGTCTCGTTCGTTATCTGACTTAACAGAACGCCTTGCGGTACGAACTGACGGCGGCCATGCACCACCTCTCGGACAATCAGGCAAAGTCATCAGCTTGGCCTTCATGTAACCGTCGCCCCCGGTGAGTTTTCCGGCGTTGAATCCAATTAAACCGCACGCTCCTCCCGTTGCAGTGCTCCCCCGCCAATTCCTTTAAGTTTCAGCCTTGCGACCGTACTCCCCAGGCAGTGAACTTAACATCTTCACTCCGGCACCGGGGACCCATGACGGATCCCCGACACCAAGTTCACAGCGTTTACACCTAGGACTACCCGGGTATCTAATCCGGTTCGTGCCCCTAGGCTTCGTCCCTGACCGTCGGATCCGTTCTAGTGTGGAGCCTTCGCAACAGGTGGTCCTCTCAGGATGACAGGATTTTACCCCTACCCTGAGAGTACCCCACACCTCTCCCGGTCCCAAGTCTGGCCGTCCTCGCAGAATTCAACTCGTTGAGCGAGTTGATTTACCCACGAATGTACCAGACCGGCTACGGACGTTTTAGGCCCAATAAAAGCGACTACCACTTGAGGCGCCGGTATTACCGCGGCGGCTGGCACCGTCCTTACCCACCCCTTATTCGCCGACCTATTTAGAGTCGGAAAAAGACAGGGTCTTACCCCTGCCACTTGGAGTTCCCTGGTCACGATTTCTCGCATTGCCAAGTTTTCGCGCCTGCTGCACCCCGTAGGGTCTGGATTCGTGTCTCAGAATCCATCTCCGGGCAATGTCTCCCAACACCCGTACGCGTGGATGGCTAGAGGGTACATTACACCCCCTACAACCTGATACGCCGCAGGCCCATCCTATGCCGCCGGAGCTTTGATCCACTCACCGTTCCAGGCGTAGTGGACTATGGGGTATTATTCTCAGTTTCCCGAGCTTATTCCCCAGCATAGGGTAGGTTACCCACGTGTTACTGAGCGGTACGCCGAGGCTAGGCCTCTAGACTCGCATGGCTTAATCGAACTCCAATAGCGGTAGCCTCCGGCAGGATCAACCGGATTTCGCGTGAAGCGTAATCACAGATCCTTTCGGAAGTTATGTTAGTTTTTGTCGCAATTTTAGGCTTTCACTTATTGGTTGGCGCAGAAACACCATTCATTGTTGAATGTGTAATCTGCTCTTGCACCCCCTAATCGGGGGTCAAGTCGTTTCTTGTGGTTCACCTCTAAGCCCAGAACTCAGTTCTGGGCTGCACGTCCTCGGCAACGTTGAGCCTGAAGGAAGACATCATAGCACTGTGTGCTCAATCTCCAACGCCAGCTTAACGTAGCAACCCGGCGACCGACATTCGGTATATCAACGTGACGAGTGGCTGGAGATAGCCATTAGCTAGCAGTGTAACGATTTGCCTCATTCTGCTCCGAAGAAGTCTCTCAGTACTGGGTGCATCTCCATAGCCTGCTCTTTCTGTATCTGTTCATATGTTCTAAGAATAATCCCAACGGCTAGTAGAAGTCCTGTTCCTGTGGCATTACCAACGGTGCCCAGAAGGTCTGCCCCCGCGGCTAGTAGTCCTACGAATGCTCCGGAAAACAGAGTGACGGGAGGGATGTATCTCTCCAGAATTCTCTCTAGTACAACTGGATTCTTCCTGAAACCAGGAATCTGCATTCCTGTTCTCTCTATCTGCTTCGCAACATCTTTGGCACTCATATTAGTAGTCTCAATCCAGAACTTAGCAAATATGGTCGAGCCTGCGGTCATTACGAAAACGTACGTTAGTACATGAATCATAATCTGCGTGAGGCTATGACCATAAGCGTCTCCCGTCTGATTCAGTAAAGGGAGAAGCCAGTCTCCAACACCGTTTACCATTGAAGAGTACCAAGCGAAACCATCGGAGGGAGTGGTAGCCCCTACCTCATAAGATCCAAACCAGTGTGCTTTGGAATTCCAACCATTACGTCCCAATATCGGAACTGTAGAGAGGGTCGGATGACTCCAGAATAGGAGAGTGAACATATTGATATTTGCTAGGAGAGCGGCCATCAAGATTACTGGAATATTACTGGCATACACCAGTCTAATTGGGTATTGTCCCCTGTGCCCCCTGACTTTTCCATGAGTAAGTGGGAGCTCTAATTTGCTCGACTCTGCATATGCGACAACAAGGAACACGATAATTGATGATACCAGAGCCGCTATGGGGTTGGCATGGTTGAGTAAAATCAGCTCAAAGCCGTTATCAGAGACTAATTGTGAGTTGGAGGCGGTTCTAAGAGTGTAGAAAATCATAGGTAAAGTGCCAGATGGGGGATTATCCAAGGACATCGGGAAATCTTGACTGACTGGAAGAGGTGAAAGTGTTCCCACGAACGTAGATTGGGCAACTCCAGCGGCAATGAAGAGGGAGATTCCGGAGCCTATTCCCCATTTGCTTACTAGCTCGTCTAGTAAGAAAACCAGATATGATCCAAGGAAAAGTTGTGAAACGATAACTACATTTGCCCATCCAACCCCATAATCATAGATCATTGTCTCATGGGGGTCCAAGAAACCGTAAACTTGAGGTATGGATTCTACAGGAATCATGAACAACACAAGAAGTTTTTGAATTCCCTGATATAGCTGCTTATCTGCAGAATCTTGGAGATCTAACTGGATTATCTTAGCACCCGCGAAAAGTTGCATAATAATTGAGCCTGTGACTATCGGGCCAATCCCAAGGTGCATTATTGAACCAGATGCACCAGCCATGATTGACCTGAAAGATGAGAAAATATCCAAAGTAGAATCAGACAAGCCGTATATCATGACATTGGTCATCATGAAGTAGATTATTAGGACTGTCTCTTATACACATCTCCGAGCCCACGAGACTCAGTAGGAT
>CAXHFZ010000165.1:0-3176 GCA_964016325.1 uncultured Candidatus Poseidoniales archaeon
CCAAGCTTATCGCTTGAAGCATCCAATACATCCCTGCCGAGGAGCTCTCTGCCGAACGTTGTTGGCACCTTTTCCACCTCATACAGATTCTATTCCTGCGAGACTGTCAGGAAGCCTTCTAACTGACTGCAGACCACTGGTTAGAAGATCTTCCATCCTGTTGTAATATAGCATCATCTCATCAGTAACAGTGGGCCTGACTCTTTCGACTGCTTCCTCGAAGTGCTTCTTACTCACCGTTTTCCTATCCGCCCTCATAGCGATAAGTCCCGCTTCCCTACAAACTGCTTCGATATCTGCACCAGTGTAATTCTCAAGCTTAGACGCTATCTCATCAAGTGAGAATTTTCCAAGAGGCATATCTTCTGTATGAATCTCCAAAATTGCCTTTAGTGCCTCTGGATCGGGAGGAGGAACATGCATGACTCTCTCAAATCTTCCACTTCTCAGAAGAGCTGGATCAATCATTTCTGGACGGTTAGTGGCTGCAACAACAATCACTCCTTCCATTCCCTCAACCCCATCCATGCTACTCAGCAACTGATTCACCACTCTGTTAGTGACATCAGAGCCTTCTCCCGAACTAGTTCTCCTAATTCCGGCTATACTCTCAAACTCGTCCAAGAAGATAATCGAAGGACTAGACTGCTTTGCCTTCTTGAATACCTCCCTAACGGCTTTCTCCGAATCACCGACCCACTTGGATATTAGCTCTGGTCCCTTAATGGTGATGAAGTTAGCCTTGGCCTCATTGGCTATTGCCTTGGCAAGTAGTGTTTTACCAGTCCCTGGGGCACCAAACAGTACTATTCCTCTGGGTGGATTAATACCAAAGTGTTCGAATAATTCTGGCTTGGTAAGTGGCCATTCAATACTTTCCTTGAGTCTATCTTTGATCTCTTTTAGCCCTCCCACTTCGTCCCAAGATACCTCCGGTACTTCCAGGTAAATTTCTCTGAGAGCGCTTGGCTCGACTTCCTTGATGGCCATCCTGAAATCGGCCATAATTACTGCCATCTTTTCCAGTACCTCTGGAGGGATCTGCTCCTCATCTAGATCTATTTCAGGTAGGTACCTTCTGAGGGCCTTCATTGCGGACTCTCTAACAAGCGCTGAGATGTCCGCCCCTACGAATCCATGGGTATTGTCAAGTAGCCATTCTACGTCGAAATCATCACTTATTGGCATTCCGCGTGTATGGATTCCAATTATCTCAGCTCTTCCATTCTTGTCTGGAACACCAATCTCTATCTCACGGTCAAATCTTCCGGGCCTTCTGAGAGCTGGATCGATAGCGTCCTGCCTGTTAGTGGCGCCTATGACAACAACATTGTCTCTGCCCTGCATTCCATCAAGTAGGGTCAGTAATTGAGCAACCACCCTTCTCTCCACTTCTCCACTTACATCTTCTCTCTTGGGAGCAATGCTATCTAGCTCGTCGATGAAAATTATAGCTGGAGTGTTTGCTGCCGCCTCCTCAAATATTTCTCTTAACTGCTTCTCACTTTCTCCATAATACTTCGAGATAATCTCAGGACCATTGATGGAAGTGAAATGTGCATTGGTCTCTGATGCTACAGCCTTGGCGATGAGGGTTTTTCCAGTACCTGGGGGACCATGTAGTAATACTCCCCTTGGAGGGTCTATTCCCAATCTCCTGAACAGAATAGGATGTTTGAGAGGGAGTTCTATCATCTCTCTGACCTTCTGTAGCTGGTCTCCCAGACCGCCGATGTCTTCATAGGAAATTGTCTGAACATCCCCCTGCTCTTCCTCGTCGACTGCATCTTCTTTGATCACGATATCAGTATCTGGTAGGACCTGAACGATGCCTTTAGGCTTGGTTGAGACAATTGCAAATGGGAGAGCCTCCGCGAATAGAGTCATCCCTGGGATGAATATTCTATCACCAGCCACAACCGGCCTCTTGTTGAGTCCCCTGCGTGCGAATCCCTCTATTCCGGGACCGAACCTTACCTTCTGCTGCTTAGCCATGACAGGGCTGAGAACTAGTCTCTGGCATGGCTGTGTCTCGACTTTCTTGATGTCAACTCTATCACCGAGACTAACTCCGGCGTTCTTGCGGATGATTCCATCCACCCTTATTACCCCGAGATTAGCATCTTCTGGTCTACACCTCCAGACAATAGCAGCAGTTTTTCTCTCACCAGAGACCTCAATAATATCTCCCGGTTTTAGATTCAAATCATTATCAAATGGGACTCTCGCTCTACCATGTCCGACGTCGCTCGGTATGGCCTTGGCCACTCTTAGTGTAAGGGAATCAGAATTTTCATCGGACATGTTCTTAGGCTCCTAGTGGACACACCTCAATAGCCACATTAGTTAAACCCACCAATCAAAGTATGTCAAATATTGCGATTGGTTATCAGAACGATGTGCCTCGATGAGTAGCATTATGTCTATTGGGCGATTCGGTGTATACATGACTCATGTGCTGGAAACTGGCTTCGAGATAATGAAAATAGAAAATCCAAACGGTAGCCCTGCGATTAGAGGATACAATATTATCGCAGGAAGGCTTTGTAATTCAGGCGATGGTAGTACATTCACAAGTAAAAATCCAGCCTGGTTGGAAGATACTTTGGGAGAATTCCCCCTCTCTACCAAGGAAGATGTGCATGATGCCCTTCGTGCCGCTCGAAAGGCGTTTCCGTCTTGGTCTTCCACCCCTGCTCCCACTAGGGGCCAAGTTATCGGAAACATGGGCAGATTATTGATGGAGAGGAAAGAAGATCTCGTTCGCTTACAAGCACGAGAAATTGGGAAGACAATGAAGGAATGTGGAGGAGAGATTCAAGAGGCTATCGATACTTGTCTATTCTTCCAATCAGAGGGAAGAAGATTGTATGGGCAGACGGTCAATTCCGAACTTCCTGACAAAGAGCTGTTCACGTACAGGAGGCCATTGGGCGTTTGTGGGATCATTAATGCTTCAAATTTCCCCTCGGCCGTTCCTTTCTGGAAGATGATTCCTGCGATAATGTGTGGAAATACATGCGTATGGAAGTCCCCTCAGGATTCTCCTCTACTTTCTTTCGCTCTCGCACGAATAATGCATGAGGCTGGTCTTCCAGATGGTGTCATAAATTTAATCCATGGAAAGGGAAGTGGTGCTGGACCTGTCTCTTATACACATCTCCGAGCCCACGAGA
>CAXHFZ010000166.1:0-3155 GCA_964016325.1 uncultured Candidatus Poseidoniales archaeon
TAATTTTCAGCCCTTTAGTATTGGCTGGACCACACCCGAAACATATGCTATTGGGCGCGAATTCTTCCTGTACAGAGAGCTCGGAAGGTACTTCCATATGACGTCGAGGGGTCCCGAGGAATTGAACAATTCCCAATATTGTCCTAACGTACCCTATTTATGTCAAACCTACTGGGCAGAGCGTTGTCTAATTCCGAAGAGGGCTCGGGAGACGAGCCAAGCCCCGAAAGGCCAGAGAGTCTACCACCTCGTTCCAAGAGAAGGAGATTCGCCCCACTAAAGGTCGCTAATCAGATTCCCAAGAGAAGGAGAATAGAGATTGAGAAGGCTCTTGAAGGGAGCACCGGGACTCCGAAGAAATGGTCCCGTCAGAACGGCCCTAAGAATCATAATTTCCTAAGAAAGAGAATCCTTCCCGGTACTATTAGGAGAATGGATTTCGATCTTCTGTCGGTTGAAATTGGAGAGTCTTGGCCTATTCCTGTAACTGTTGTTCACGGGTCCCGCCCAGGCCCGGTGGTGACACTATTGGGAGCAGTGCATGGAAATGAGTTAGTGGGCCCATTGGCCTTGACATACTTGACAGGTCCGAATTTTATTGGACCCGGAAAGGCAATAGACCCAGAAGTACTATCCGGGACAATCAGGATAGTTCCTGTCGTGAATATGCCCGGGTACAAGATGAAGAGCCGTTATATGCCGGACGGAAGAGATCTGAATAGGTCATTTCCAGGCAAGCCAGATAGCAATACTTCATACCGTGTAGCAAATAGAATCTGGAATAAGATAATCACAGGTAGCGATTACGTTGTGGATTTGCATACTGCGGCTGTGGGAAGGACCAATATGCCTCAAATACGTGCCAATCTCGCCCATGCCTCCAGCAATAGAATAGCTAGATCATTCGGAATCGAGGCAATTCTGGATAATGCCGGTCCTAAGGGATCTCTAAGGAGAGTCACCAACGACTTCGATATAGCGTGCATCACATTCGAAGGAGGGGGCCCAGACGAACTAGATCCAGAATCTGTACAGGTCTCCCTGTATGGGATTCTGAACGTTCTTAGGTCCCTAAGAATGATCCCGGGACATCCCAGTAGGCCTAGCTTCAGAATTCTCGCCTCAGGGTCACTATGGATTAGGTCCGATCAAGGCGGCCTACTGGATGTGCTCGCCCCTGCTGGAAGTTTTGTCGAAGAGGGGGAGGTGGTCGCAACCGTTACCGACCCCGAGAGTCCCCTAGAATCCCATGATGTGATTTCTCCCACAAGGGGATTAATGATTTGCTCAGCAACCAATCCATTCGTAAATGCTGGAACTCCAGTAGGACATATCTTGCCAGTTACCAAAGGTGCTCAGACAATTAGAAAGAGGTTAGATGAAGATGATTGCTTGGTGATTAGTGGTGCGGATGGAGATCCGGTTTGGAGAGATGATGATGAAGTAGAGGATATCACTGTCGGAGGGGAATGGTCAGGGGGAAGTGTAGATGCTGAGTGGTCCACAAATCCTCCGACTGATTCAGATGAGGAAGCCGCTGAAGCAGACCCCTCTCAGTAAGAACCCGGGGGTGGCGGTGGTGGAATGTCACCTTGATCTATATCCTGATTCCTATTTGAGGATGAAATCATTGAAGATAGATCGGGAGCACTTGGTAAGGAATATGAGAAGTCATTACCGTCAGATTTTATCTTACTCGATCCCGCCTCATTATCCCTAGGTGAAATTTGGTAGAAATTGTAAGCCTCGTTCAATTCTCTTCTGTATGCAATCCTGGTTCCAACTAGGTAGCTTACTCCCAACAAAGAAGCGATAGAAGCTATAGTAACTGCTATTCCCAAGGGGGTCAGGACAAATGAAGCTACTTTTTCGGATAGGCTTGCAGGAGTTTTTGAAATTATCATTTCGAAACTCCAAATTACCTCGGTGATTTCACCACTGTCGATTATAGAGGCAGTAACCTGTTGTGGACTACTGCCCTCAGAGCAAAGATAAACCTCCAGGTTTTCATTCGGGGAATCGCAATCTAGAGATGGGATAGATACATTCTTCCCACCAGAATCTAACCGTTCTAGTGAGTAGTCGCCTATCCTCCAACTGATGACGTATTCTACTCCCTCGGGGATATCCTCAATTACAATCTCAAGCGACTGTTCCTTACTGTCCCATGATTCCGTGTCAGCTAAATTGGAAACGGGGGAAACTAATTCCAGTCTCGAGATATCTTCATCTATAATCTCGTCACAATCATCATCAATTCCATTCCATGATTCACTGGACTCAGGGTTTATTGTGGGCACAGAGTCATTACAATCCTCAAAATCTAGGAAACCGTCTGAATCGCCGTCAATATTGTAAATCAGTGGATTTGAACCCATCTCGATAATTTCTTCACCATCAAGATAACCATCTCCATCAGTATCCGAATCAGTGGGTGAAGTCAAGTAGGAATGAAACTCATCATAATCGTTTAAACCGTCTGAATCTGTATCAATATCAACAAAGTCTTCATCCACGTCCTCATCACAATCATTGTCCTTGCCATCTAGTGACTCTGTGAGATAACCGGCCCTTTCTGCATCCTGATCATCACAATCCTCGAACCAGTACTCTCCATCCCCATCATCATCAGGGTCGGCTAGTATTGGATCGGTTTTCGTTACTTGAATTTCATAACCATCTGGCAGACCATCCCCGTCCGTGTCTCCATTGTAAGGATTGGTTGAGAGATTGTGATACTCCTCGAAATCACTAAGCAAATCGCCATCCGTATCTACAGATTCGAATCCATCGTCCATAATCTCATCGCAATCATTGTCTATCCCATCGAGAACCTCACTCAGTCCGGGTGATCTGAACTCATCCTGGTCATCACAGTCCTGGAACCAGTACCATCCGTCCTCGTCATCATCCGAATCGGCCAAATTTGGATTACTCTGGTATGTCAGTACTTCAACACCGTCATTCAATCCATCGTCATCGGAATCACTATCCAAATGATCTGTGAGATGTGTGTGATATTCAGGCCAATCGAAGAGGCCGTCCCCATCGGAATCAGTGAAGTTGAAACCCTCGTCAGTCATACTGTCGCAATTATCATCTATTCCATTACTGTCTCTTATACACATCTGACGCTGCCGACGAATGACGTCGGG
>CAXHFZ010000167.1:0-3145 GCA_964016325.1 uncultured Candidatus Poseidoniales archaeon
GTCTTCGACCAACCACACCCTTCGGAAGATTATGAAGTACATTACGCCGAGGAAACCGGCGAACATAGATGCTATTATGCCTATGAATGCCAATTGTAGGGTATCCACCGAGGAGATCAGGAATCCGTCACCAACTCGGTATGAATCCGAGTAAGCGAGTAGGAAAATTGCTGGGAATGTGAATATGAACCCAGTTGAGGCGTGCGTAGCTCCGGTTGTGGCGCTAGTGGCGATATTGACCTCTGAGGGAGACCATTTTAGTGCCATTCCCAACAGGTACGCGACATACCATGCGGCGGATACAGCCATTCCGATCTTAAGGCCGATATATGCTGTAACGCCGCTGAATAGAGCACCTATCAGGACCCCGATTAGGACCTTCTTAGTGTTCCAGTGGCTTATCTCGAATGATTCACGGAGGTTCTTCTCCTCCAGGTATTGTTCCAGCACGCCGGTGTTTAGGTTGTTGTACATGTCCTCGTCTAGCCAAGTGAGAGTTCCCATCTCGATGGCCTTTAGGCCTGAGGCAGTTACGGGTTGCCTGTAGGGTGACTTCTCCACATCTCCCATGACTTCGCCCATGCTTGCCTTGTGGTAAGTGGCTTATAGATTCATGACGATTGAGGAACCTATAGGTGGTTTTCAGGACTAGTGGTCCCTAGTCACCTTGTATCGTCCCATTGCTTCCATCCACTGAATCTCTCCTCCGGAGACTAGGTTCAGCTCAGGATCCATGGGTAGGATGAGTGTCTCGTATGTCTTGTTGTCCATGGCATGGACCTCGTTCCCCTGAATGTGGGTCACGATGGCCGATCCTTTCTCGATAAGGGGGACGTGAATAGTATCCGTGACTGTTCCGACATGGCTTCTCTTCTGCCCGGTGAAGATGTCTTCGAGCTCTATTCTGGCCTTGGCGGAACCGTGCTTTCCTGGCTTTGATTTGCTCATACCCAGTATCTTGTAGGCGTTCTCCTCGAGAGCAACGTACCTTCCAACCTTCAATGTCCTGATCTCAACCCTAGTAGTTCCCGGCATGCTATCGTAGACTCCTGATTGAGTCGACTTATCAGCATTACCAGTGTACTCGGTCTCTTGGACTACTGTATGGGTGGTTGCCCGACCCGGAGGATAGCCCCCGGGCCGGGTTTCGTTTACTGATTGCTCAGTCTTCCTTTCTGCGACCGACTAGAGCGGCGCCTACAAGAGCGATAGCGGCTAGCAGTGCAGGGAATCCTGGGACTGCGTTAGTCCATCCGAGCTCTGTCTCAGTGGCTCCCTCTCCTGCTGAGTCATCGACATCGTCCAGTGCGTCACAGAGGTCGTCACCATCGAAGTCAGACGGTACCGACTCCGCATCCAGTGAGTCCGTTCCGCAGGATATCTCGTACGCGTCTGTGTAGTCGTCGCCATCGTCGTTGTCATCAGCATTATCGCCGGTTCCGTCACCGTCGGTGTCGAGCCACTCGCTTGCATCCATTGGAGCCCAGTCGTCAGCGTCCGCATAGCCATCGCCATCATCGTCGTTGTCTCCGTTGTCCCCGATTCCGTCCCCGTCGAAGTCAGCTGACTCGCCTGGGTTGTATGGGAATGCATCGTCGGCGTCGTCGACTCCGTCTCCGTCGTCGTCGGTGTCTGTGTTGTCCCCGATTCCATCGCCGTCGAGGTCCGCCGTCTCACTTGGGTCCGTTGGGAAGGCGTCGATACCATCGTTGACACCGTCTCCGTCGTCATCCGCATCCGAATTGTCTCCGAGTCCGTCGCCGTCGAGGTCAGCGGACTCGCTTGGATCCATCGGGAACGCATCTTCAACGTCGTCGACTCCGTCTCCGTCGTCGTCAGTGTCAGCATTGTTGCCGATTCCATCGCCATCGTCATCCGCAGACTCGCTTGGGTCCATTGGGAACGGATCAGCAACGTCAGCCACTCCGTCTCCGTCGTCGTCGGGGTCGACATTGTCTCCAAGGCCGTCTCCGTCCGTGTCTACGCACTCGTTGATATTGTACGGGAATGCATCGCTTGCATCGTCACATCCATCTCCGTCGTCGTCAGTGTCAGCATTGTCCCCGATTCCGTCTCCGTCATAGTCGGAAGTCTCGCTGGAATCCAGTGGGAACGCGTCTAATCCATCAGTTACTCCGTCGTTATCGTCATCGGTGTCGTTGTTGTCACCAGTTCCGTCTCCGTCGTTGTCAGAGAACTCGCTGGAGTCCATTGGGAACGCGTCATTGACATCTAGTACGCCGTCGTTGTCGTCATCGTCGTCCATACCGTCGCACATTCCGTCTGCGTCGTTGTCGGGCGATAGTGAGTTAGCGTCTAGGGTGTCTGTTCCACAAGCTAGCTCTTCAGCATCCGTCCAGCCGTCATTGTCATCGTCATCGTCAATGTTGTACAGCGATGCGTCGCAGGCGGTTCCGTTGAATAGGACACCTAGGTTGTCCGAAAGTCCGTCTCCATCAGAGTCTAGTCCGATACATGGGTCTAGACTGTCCAGATCGATCGAGTCATTAGCACCATCGTTATCATCATCCAGGTCATAGTTGGATGATGTCATTACGCTTGGTAGAACCAGGTTGTCGATCCAGGCGGTGCTTGATCCAGCAGCGCTACCGGTTCCGAAGTCGAATGTGAAGTCGACTGTGTTGTTACCGGCTGGCATTAACCATGTCATGCTTCCTGAGTCCTCGCCACACCATTCGCCGTTCAGGCAGCCGCCGTGTTGCGAAGCGTCAATCTGGATTCCGTTGACGTATATCTTGAGTCCGTCAGTCCATGGGGTAGTGAAGGTTCTCTCGATGGAGCTTACCTTCCAGTCCCATGACAGGTCTCCGCCAGTGGTGTAGAACGAGATAGAGGCCGTGACCTCTCCGTACGATCCGCTGGTTAGTTGGCCGGACATCAGCGAGTAGCTACCAGCGATTGGCGTGGTAGTGGTTACCGACCAGTCGTTGTGAGCCGTTGTCGTTGGTATACATGCAGCCGTACTCTGTCCTCCAGTGCATCGCGTAAAGCTCCAAGCAGTGGTGATGTTGGAGGGTATTCCTCCTGTCTCGAAGTCGAAGGACTCACCAGGCGTGATTGAGTTGAGGAAGTCGGCTATGCCGTCTCCATCAGTGTCAGTGCTCTGTGTGCCGTCTAGTGGCCA
>CAXHFZ010000168.1:0-3061 GCA_964016325.1 uncultured Candidatus Poseidoniales archaeon
GATCCTACTGAGTCTCGTGGGCTCGGAGATGTGTATAAGAGACAGGTCTAATTGTAAATCTACGCTGTCTTTTATCTGAAGAGCAACAGCGGAATCAACTATGTCATTGCTGGTAGCTCCAAGATGTATGCACCAGCCCGCTTCGCCAGCAGCTTCGGCCATAGCTTTTGTAAGTGCCATGATATCATGCTTGGTCTCAGCCTCTATTTCTTCCACTCTATCTGCTGTAACTATTCCCGGGTCTGAAATATCAGCAACAATATCATAATGCTCAGCACTAACTCTTCCCATCCTGCAATGGGCCCATACAAGAGCTCTTTCCACCTCCAGTTGTCTAGAGTGACGCCCTTCTCTCGACCAAATTGCTTTGGCCTCATCTCGTCCGTATCTGTAGTCTAGAGGTGAAACCGACATCGTATTCTCAAACACCCGACCGGTACTTACGGTTTGAGCCTAGCGATTAGAAGTCAGCCGACCTGAGGAAATATTCCAAGACCCTCTGTTCCTTTTCCACGACATTTCTCCATCTAGTGTAATCCTTTTTTTCATGTGAGGGGAATCCAGAACCAAGGTCTCGTACTCTCCTCCCTCTCCATCAGAATTGAATCTGAATTTTGATGAAATACCAATCAGCTCTTCCACATCAGAAACTCCCAATTTTCTACCTATCCACTTGTCATCGAGGCCATCGGATGTTACTGAAGAAATCCTAACATCAAAACCAAGCCTTGGCAAGGACCTAATATGTTCATCCGGACTGTGATGCCACAGTGGGGAGAATGATTTAATGCCAATCTTGGAGCACATCATTTCAATCCTCGTTCTCTGGTAGTCGGATCTAAGAGCACCCGAGACTAAAGCATCTATTTCCAGTAACCCTTCATGCAAAACTATGCCCTCTTTATCCCAATTTTCAGGCCAGAACAAATCGAAATCTTCAGCAGGATCGGTCACCCCCGATAATCCCCGTTGCAAATCTAGCATTTCCTCATCTTCCATGCCTTCCGTGACAATGGGTAGCCATGGAATTTCGGAAGAGGCTGATTGGAGTCCTGCGACACAGACTCCACCTGTCTGAAACATCATTGAATCATCCCCTGTAACGCACAGGGTAACCAGAGCTCGAACATCCCAGCCTCTCATTAGAGCCCACCAAGTTGCATATGTAGAGTCCTTTCCTCCAGAGCATAACACGGCCACACGCATGCACCCACGAACTAACCATTCGGCTTGAATGCAACGAAGGAAGACGCTACACTCAACTAACCTTGATAAGAGGCCGTTGATGCATGCATACTGATTACGATGCAACCGAGCGGCCGCGGATACGACTCTTCAGTAGGAACTTTCTCACCAGACGGACGACTTCACCAAGTTGAGTATGCCCGCGAATCAGTAAAAAGAGGCTCCACAACTGTTGGCGTAAAATTCAGAGACGGCGTCATATTGATAGTCGCCAAGAGAATACCCAGCAAGCTCGTAATCCCTGAGTCGATAGAGAAGATGTACAAGATTGATGACCACATAGGAATTACCACGTCTGGATTAGTCGCCGATGCAAGACAGTTGGTCGATAGGGCTAGGGTTCAGTGCCAAATTAACAAGATGACCTATGGAGACTCCATTGATGTAACAGACCTAGTCAAGAAAATGTGCGATTACAAGCAATCATTCACCCAGTACGGTGGTGCTAGGCCTTTCGGAACTGCTTTACTGATAGCTGGAGTTGATTCTGACGGACCTCATCTATACGAAACTGATCCTTCTGGGGCCTATGGCTCATATCAGGCAGGAGCTATTGGAAGCGGGAGAAGCGAGGTTATATCTTACTTCGAGGAGAAGTGGAAGCCAGAAATGACTGAAAATGCGGCAATAAAAATAGGTTTAGAGGCACTCTCTAAAACATTTGAGGATGGGTTGTCCGAAGAATCAGTAGAAATATGTGTAATAAATTCTGAAGGTTACAGAGAGCTCACCGCCACGGATTTGGAGAAGCATATTTCCAAGCTCTAAAAGGATAACTCCACTATGTCCTTATGCTTGTAGCATGTAGGACTCACATGGTTAGTCTTGATGATGCGGTAATAGCTAGACTAGAAAAGGGCGGTTCAAGATACGAAATTTTAGTGGACCCCGATCTGGTCGATGCTTGGAAGGAGAACCCTTCATCTGTTGACTTGGATGAACTTCTGGCTGTCAGTGAGGTCTGGACAGATTCTAGAAACGGAGAGAGGCCCACATCGGATGCATTGGAAAGCGTATTTGGAAGCAACGATATTCAACAATGCGTGGAGATTATTCTGAAACAGGGTTCCATTCAGCTTACTACTGCTCAAAGAAAGAAGATGGTCGAAGAGAAGAAGCTCCAGATCATTAATGAAATTGCAACCACTGCAACTGACCCCAAGACAAGGATGCCGCATCCTAGAACCAGAATAGAGAACGCTCTGGAAGAAGCTCGTTTCTCTGTTGATCCGTTCAAGTCTGTCGAGAGCCAAGTTTCAGATGCGGTAAAGGTACTAAAGCCACTAATTCCACTTCAATTTATCACAATACGTCTGGCCTTCAAGATCCCCGGCTCATCTTATGGGTCCGTTAATCAAATTCTTAGAGACCTAGTAGTTCGTCAAGAATGGCTTACTGATGGGACATGGGCATGTGTCGTTGAGGTTCCCGGGGGTATGAAGAACGATCTTATTAGCAAGGTCGCGAGTAAGGCTTCAGAGGTCGAAGTCAAGGAGCTTGACTGACTTTTCACCGAAGGTGTCGACATCAACGGTTATGAATAGTAGGCCGGTCGGGCAGCTCGATAACATGAGTATTGAGAGCAACGCGGACAGTCCGCGAGACACACAACGCACCCTCGTCGTTGTACCAGGAGAGGACCTTGGATCATCAGAGGGGATTGAAGCTGGACATGGCGTTTTAGTCGTCGGTGACAGAATCATATCGACAAAACAAGGAAAAATGAGAAGAAAGGGGCATACAATTTCTGTTAGCCCTCTGCACACAAGATATATGCCTAGACCTGGGGACTTAGTGATAGGTCACATAGAAGGAT
>CAXHFZ010000169.1:0-3045 GCA_964016325.1 uncultured Candidatus Poseidoniales archaeon
AGTCAGATAAAACCTCAATCACAGAGAGATTATCCTGATTTAATGCAACTCTAGCTCCGGGAATCAAGAGCGATTCATTGATACGAGGATTGATGGAAACTAGGAATACTGTACCATTTGAACTCCTTACGATCGCTCCTTCATCGGTGATGTCCTGTATATGCCCTATCACCATAGGTGGAGTTCTGAGATTTCTGATCTCTTCCTCGAGGCGGCTTGCGCGCTTCTTTACTTGGGATATTTCACTTTCCAGTAGTAACTTATCGGTTAGGAGTTGCTGTGCGGTTTCTGACAGTCCCTTAATTTCAGATTGAAGATTTGAAACTGAGGAAATGTTGGATGGGTCATCTTGACGATGGGCGTCTGAACCAGTTGCCATGACTATCGTAAAGGGTATTTGATTTCAAATAACCCCAACCCATATGGTTGAGGACTCGTTGGGGTGTGCATGGCAACCTGTGAAATGTGTGGAACGGATAGAGTTACTACATTTCTTTCAGAGATTTCAGGAGCCAGGCTAAGATGTTGTTCGAGATGTATCGAATCAAACAACCTGACGGTCTTGGAAAGAAGAGTTGCATCACAAACATTGACGACGCCTGTTTCATCCAAGACAAAAACATACACGAAAAATATCAGTAAGATGGAGAAGGAAGTAGCCAGGGATTTCCATATCAGAATCAAAAACGCGAGAGAGGGGAAAGGATGGAGTGCGCGAGAAATGGGCAAGAGACTTAACCTGCGCCTCAACGATATTCAGAAAACCGAAGCAGGAGTTCGTCCTGCGGATAATATTCTCGAAAAAATAGCTAAAGCACTGGATATATCACTCTTTGAAGATAGTATATCAGAACCTGAGAGGACCATTAAGACTCCCAGTAGCAGAAGTATGACAATAGGAGATGCCCTAGATGAGTTCCTTGCGAAAGAATGAGTTCGAGGACGTTCCTCTACATGTCATCCACCTAGATCAAGATGACCCGAAAAAATGTAGCGCTAGGAGGCTTGCTAAACACGGACATGCGATTTTGCATAAATCCACACGAGCTGCGCCGAAGAGGGGGTTTCTTTTAGATCCTTCAAGTGGGATTTTGATGGGGCCAGATGATATGATGTCAGTATCACGTGGAGGGTCCATCGTAGCACTGGACTGCTCTTGGAAGAGACTGGAAGAGTCTTTAGATTCTATTTCTAAGCACACCAGACTGGAAGGTAGGACTCTTCCAGTGCTATTGGCTGCTAATCCAATATCTTGGGGCAAGCCGGGGAGGCTTTCTACTGCTGAGGCATTCGCATCATCACTTTACATTCTTGGCAGAAAGGAGCAGGCAAAAAGGGTATTATCGTGCCTGCCATATGGGGATGCTTTTCTCAAGTTAAATAGATTACCACTGGAAGCATATTCGGAAGCACCGACCAATCATGAATTAGCAGAAGTACAGTGGGAATTTTTTGATAGGCCCGGATAGCCCTCTACTCGCTCTCCTCAACTCTCTGTTTTGCTAGTTCTCTCATATCCTCATGATGTGAGCCCTCGTCTATTGCTACCTGATCTGACTCGTCTACTATCTCGACACCAAGTAGAGTTTCGATAACATCTTCCATTGTAACCAATCCTTCGGTGCCTCCAAACTCGTCTTTTACAATTAGAATCTGAGATTTTGTCTCAAGGAGAATATCCAATGCCCTGTCCACGGAGTCATTATCGCTACAGATATCAACAGGCCTAGATATTTCTGACATCTTCTTACTATACTCATCCACTGCGGCTCTACGAAGTATTTCGCTTCTTAGTACAACTCCCCTCACATCATCAATATTCCCACCGGTTACGGGCATTCTTCCGTGGACCATTATTGGAATCCTCTCCAAAACATCTGAAACAGTGTCATCAACAGAAACTGAAGTCACTACAACTCTTGGTGTCATGATGTCACTAACCTTGATTTCTCTGAGTTTCAATAGATTCTGAATTACCGCCTCTTCGTCTTCTTCAATTACATCAGTCTCCTCGGCTATATCCGCCAATACGGAAAGCTCGTCCCTTGTAACAGTCTCAGTCTCTACTGCAGGTAAAAGAGACCTTGTAATCTCAATTGGCTTAACTATGATCCACAAGGCGAACATCATAGCTTTCATTATCCTAGCCGATGGAATGGTAAGTCTTCTCCAATAGAGAGCACCGATAGTCTTCGGCAGAATCTCGCTTAGCAACAGTATTGCCAAGGTTAGGACAGCTGCGGCCACATGCACTATCATTCCTCCTCCGAATTGGGTCTGTACTTCGGCGCCAACTCCCAAGGCTCCAACAGTATGGGCAATTGTATTCAAGGTCAATATTGCAGTAAGGGGTCGTTCAGGGTCATCTTTCCATTGTGACCAAAGATCGCTCACTTTGGGGTGTGTATCCTTGAGGGCGGCAATATGACCGTGGCTTGTAGAAAGAAGAACTGCTTCCAAAATACTGCACAAGAAAGACGCTCCAAGGGCGAGTCCCGAATAGGCTATGATTAGCGTGTAGTCTACCAACTATCTTTCCTCACTTTTTGAGCGAAAATTAAACATGCGCGTGACACGAATGGCTGCTCCCAATTAGCCTAGGACCGATTGCGACATAAATAGGTGACTGACCGCTAGCCATGTGCCGGGGGCGGAATATGTCACAATTTTCATGGCTTGGCCATATGTAAATGCACCATTACACCTAGGTCATGTAGCTGGAAATTGCCTACCCGCAGACATTCAATATAGGTATGAAAGGGCAAGGGGGAGAAGGGTCCTGATGTGCAGTGGATCTGATGAGCATGGAACTCCAATAACAATCACTGCTGAGCAACAGGGCGTTTCACCGAAGGAAATTGTAGACAAATATCATGCTTTGGCTCTGGACTCTCTAACTAAGCTTGGTTGCGCCTGGTCTCAGAATATTGATTCAAGAGGCATAGAATATGGAGGAGCTTTATACAACAGAACCTCAGATTCAAGACATAAGGAGTTGGTTCTGTCTCTTATACACATCTCCGAGCCCACGAGACTCAGTAGGAT
>CAXHFZ010000170.1:0-2984 GCA_964016325.1 uncultured Candidatus Poseidoniales archaeon
ATCCTACTGAGTCTCGTGGGCTCGGAGATGTGTATAAGAGACAGTATATATTATTCGCCATTAGTGGGCTGGGCAGCGTATGCTGTTTTCTTGACTGCATTCCTTAGATCTATTATGATGATATCTGAAGTATTCTCGATACCTCCTGCTAGAATCATGTCCCCTCTTGAAAAATCTAGCTGGGATTCAACAGCCCTTCCTGAAAGATGGGAGATACATTCACGACCATGGAGTAGGGGGAAGATATCTTCAACTACTATCGGAGAAGGAAGGCTAGTCATCTATGGCCTTACGAGAGAATATACAGATTTTATCTCAATCTCCTACATCTGCAAATTCGGGTTTGTCCAGGACTGTCTATTCGAGAGCCATCCATACTCCGATCAGATAATGTCTGTATTAGAGGAGCTCCAGTTCGACTTCACTCAAGCCGAGTGGCCGATTGAACTCATAGCTTTCGACGAGGAAGAATAGAACGGCAGGCATTTGAACCTCCTTACGTACCGAGCGTCATGGACATATGTGTCGTGCTTGGTTCGAAGTCAGATTTGCCGATTGCTGAGAAATGCCGCTCCGTGCTGGAGAAATTCGATGTAACCTTCGAGATAAGGGTTGCATCCGCACACAGGGCACCAAAATATCTCGAGGAAATTATCAGTTCGGCTGAGGACTCAGGATGCCAGGTATTCATAGGCATGGCAGGGGTTGCGGCAGCTCTTCCCGGAGTAATCGCCTCAATGACAAGTAAGCCAGTGATAGGAGTTCCAGTAGGAGGGAAGGTCCCAATGGACTCTCTACTTTCCATCGTCCAAATGCCCCCTGGAATGCCAGTGGCTACCGTGGGGGTGGACCGAGGCGATAATGCTGGTGCTTTGGCAGTGCAAATTCTCGCAACCTCTGACGATTCCCTGTCCAGCGCATACAGGGAGTATAGAGAAGCAATGACTGCGAAGGTAATCTCAGATGACGAGTCCATTCAGGGGTGAGTCCTTTAATGGATACTCAGATGCTGGTCGATGAGGCAATTGAAGCATTAGAATCTAGGATAGATGATACTGCAATAATAGCATGCTCAGGAGGGATAGATAGTACTGTGGCAGCTGTACTTGCACACCGTGCTGTTGGGAGCCTACTCCACTGCGTCTACGTCGATACCGGATTCATGCGCAAGGGAGAGACCGATGAGGTCAGGGAGATGTTCAAGGAAATGGGAATCGAATTACAGGTGGTCGACGCTTCCGAGAGATTCTTCAGTAGTTTAGAAGGAGTGACAGACCCTGAGAAAAAAAGGAAGGTAATCGGAGAGCAATTCATCAGAGTTTTCGAGGAGGAACAGGTAAACTGTGGTGCAAGATATCTGGTTCAAGGTACCATAGCGCCAGATTGGATAGAGTCTGGAGGAGGGGAGAGAGACGTAATCAAGAGCCATCACAACGTTGGTGGCCTGCCTGATGATGTCGACATGAAGATAGTCGAACCCCTGCGTGAATTCTACAAAGATGAGGTCAGGGAGATTGCTAGGAGTCTAGGAATCAAATCTAGCGAGAGACAGCCCTTCCCCGGTCCCGGTTTGGCCGTTAGGGTCCTGGGTAATCTCACTAGACATCGAGTCGAGGCCTGCCGTGAGGCCTGCCATATTGTGGAGATCAGACTACAGGAAGCGGCTGTCGCAGGAAAATGCGATCTCCCTTGGCAATATTTCGCTGCTCTACTGCCGGTCAGGAGTGTTGGCGTGCACGGCGACGCTAGAGTCCACGGAGAGACTGTAGTAGTTAGGGCGGTAACCAGTTTAGATGGCATGAGCGCAAAGTACTCTGAGATTCCTCACGATGTTCTAGCTTCGATTAGTACAGAAATAACCAACTCTCTGAAAGGGCAAGTAAACAGAGTGGTGTATGATATTACACACAAGCCCCCAGGGACAATTGAGTGGGAATGATTCCGATTCATTGATGAATGTGTTATGCCGCGTTAAGCTTGGGCCGACATAGCTTAGTTGGTGGAGCGGTGGACTGTTAATCCACAGGTCGCAGGTTCAAGTCCTGCTGTCGGCGCCATCATTCTCTTCTGGTTAGCGTAGCCAGGGCTAGGGCAGATATCAATGAAATAAATCCAAATCCAGGCGTATCATTACTTGTACTATCATCGAAAACATCCATCGCATCACAGATTCCATCGCCATCAGAGTCAGTTGGAGATGAGTCCGGATCCAATGAATCGCTCATACAGTCCAACTCATACTCATCGGTGAACTGATCCCCATCGTCATCTTGGTCTGAATTATCTCCCAGTCCGTCACCATCAGTATCTCGCCATTCTGCTCTATCCAATGGAAAGGCATCATCCCCATCCGCTACACCATCCCCATCATCATCGGGATCCTGAATGTCACAAGCACCATCTCCATCGGTATCTTCAGGCGACACTTCAACATTCATTGGATCGCTGTCACAATCGCTCTCCGTGGAATCATCCCATCCATCACCATCATCATCCCCGTCGGCGTTATCGCCAATTCCGTCATCATCCGTGTCTAACCACTCATTAGGATCAATAGGGAATGCATCATCAGAATCAACCACTCCATCGTCGTCGTCATCAGAGTCAAAAGCATCGCACTCGCCATCACCATCGGAGTCTAAAGGCGTCGAACCCGAGTCAACCGATTGGCTACCACATTCGACCTCGTCCTGATCAGACCAACCATCATCGTCATCGTCAGTATCGGCATTGTCACCGACTCCATCTCCGTCTGTGTCCGCCCACTCGGAAGAGTCATCGGGAAATGCATCATCATCATCGTCGACCCCGTCTTCGTCTGAATCAATACAAGAAATACTCGCGTCAAAGGGTGCGCAGTCATTGTCGTCATAGACACCGTCATTATCGTCGTCAAGGTCACCGATATCTGCGAGCCCATCACCATCATAATCTGGACCATCATTTGATGGGTCAAAAGTTCCAGATGAACAGTCATCAGCCGC
>CAXHFZ010000171.1:0-2956 GCA_964016325.1 uncultured Candidatus Poseidoniales archaeon
GGACCTCTTGGGAGAGAATCCGCCAAACGTCCGTAACTGAGATTCAAAGACCCCCTAGCATTCGGAGGGGTATGACGGCCCCTGATGCGCCATTCCAATTCCAAAGAACAGGTCACGTTTCTCGAAATAGGGCAGTACTGGCCGCAATGACGAACAAGCAGAGCTCTGAGGACGGCACACTGTCAGAGGATGAGATCAACTGGCTTCTGATGAGAGCAGATGGGGGATTCGGAATTATCACCACCGCAGCCACTCACGTAGTCCCAGAAGGCCAAGGCTGGAAGGGAGAAATGGGGGTTTGGGGGGATCACCATGTCCCGGGACTCACAAGACTCGCCACTGGAATCAGGGAAAGAGGCGCCATCAGTCTGGCACAGATATTCCATGGGGGAATGTTCTCTCCTGAGGCGATCACAGGGGTCCGCCCTGTATCCGCAAGCGAGAATACTCTGTCAAAGGACTCTGATGAGACCTCAAGAGAGCTATCTTACGACGAGATTGAGTCAATCATTTCGTCATTCGGAGACGCGGCCTCGAGATGCGCCAAAGCAGGATTCGATGGGGTCGAGCTACATGGGGCCCATGGGTATCTAATATGCCAGTTTCTCGGAGAGAAAACGAACAGAAGGGAAGATGTATGGGGGGGTGAAATATTCGATAGAGCGAGGTTTCTCATGAGGATCATACAGGATGTCAGGAACAAGGTTCCCGAGGACTTCATTCTGGGTGTAAGAATTTCACCTGAGCATAGGAAGGTGGGCGTCAGGCTCGAGGATAGCTTGGAGCTAGCAGAGATGCTTTCCGAGGCTGGAATCGACTTTCTGCATATATCCTGCTGGGACTGTTCTTGGGGCTCCTCGGAGTTCCCTGAAGACGAGAGGACATTGACGCAGTGGTTTTCGGACAGGCTAGGGAAGAGCGTCCCAATAATATCAGCAGGGGGGATCTGGTCTACTTCCGATGCCAAGGCAGTAATGGCGAACGGCGCTGACATGGTCGCTGTAGCTCGAGCGGCAATAGGCCATGCCGACTGGGCCTCTCACATTTCAGAAGAGAACTACTCCCCAATGAAACCTCCATTTTCCAACCATCACCTATTGGAACAGGGACTCAGTGAAACGTTTGTCGACTACATGAGGGGATGGGACGGATTCGTCGCTTAGGCCTACTTACTGATGTACCGACTACCACATCGGTGAATCATGCCGGAGGCATCGCGAAGCGACGAGCTCGATGCGATGAGGCAGTCGGCGTATTCTCCCGGTGACTCATCAAGCCTCAGAGAGCTAAGGGCAGAGGGAAGGAAGACTGCGAGGGAGAGGATATCGGAGCTCCTCGACCCCAACTCGTTCGTTGAGGTGGACGCCTTCGTACAGCACAGAGCAGGGGATCACAACATGCATCTCCACAGGCCACTGGGCGACGGAGTGGTTGCCGGGCACGGGATGATCGATGGCAGGAGGGTCGTTTGCTTCGCTCAAGACTACTCGGTTTTCTCGGGATCCCTGGGGGAGATGCATGCAAAAAAGGTCGCAAAGATTGCCGAGTTCGCCGAGAAGTCACAACTGCCACTCATAGGAATCTGGGATGGAGACGGTCAGAGGGTCGAGGAGGGGGTGACGTCACTGGGGGCCACTGGAGAGCTGTTAGATATCTTAGTGGCCTGCTCGGGCAGAATCCCGCTGTTCTCCCTCGTACTCGGAACCGTATCGGGAGTCAGTGCCCTAGCCGCGGGGCTCTCCGACTTCGTCATCCTCGGCTCCGAGCATGGGAAAATGTTCATGAGGAGCCCGTATATGATTCCAGAGATAATCGAGGGAGTTGTGGATGAGGACTCTCTAGGGGGTGCGGAGCAACATGCTAGCAGGAGCGGTGTTGCTTGCATGGTTGCCGATGACGAGCAAGACGCATTCGACATCGTAGCAGAGATACTTTCCTTCCTCCCAGACCATACTCTCGCGGAACCCCTTGTACTCAGGGGTTCGGACGCATGGGACAGGAAGTGCGAGGGGCTCGAGGAGCTGGTGCCTTCAGATCCAAATCGGCCTTATGACATGAGGAAGGTGATTAAGGAAATCGTAGATGAAGGTAGGTTCCTAGAGCTCTCGGAGTACTATGCAGAGAACGTGGTCATTGGATTCGCTAGACTGGACGGGCATTCCGTGGGAATCGTAGGAAACCAACCCAGTGTATTAGCAGGATGTCTGGATATCGATGCTTCCGTCAAGGCCGCGCGATTCATCAGGACGTGTGACTGCTACAACATACCAATCGTGACTTTCGTAGATGTTCCAGGCTTCCTCCCGGGCACAGTGCAAGAGTGGGGAGGGATAATCAGGCACGGAGCAAAGCTACTCTATTCGTACGCCGAGGCAACGGTTCCCAAGATGGCCGTAGTTACTAGGAAGGCCTACGGAGGGGCATATCTTGCGATGAGTTGCAAGCATCTAGGCTCAGATTACAACGTCTCTTGGCCCGGCGGGGAGCTCGCTGTCATGGGTGCTGAAGGGGCTGTGAATATCATCCACAGGAAGGAACTCTCCGAAGCGAGTGACGTAGAGGGAGTTAGGAACGAGCTAATCAGCGAGTACAAAACCAAATTTGGCGACCCGTACGTCGCCGCTAAGCACGGTTGGCTGGATGACGTGATTGAACCTGCAGAGACAAGAAAGCACCTCGTGAGGGCATTGAAGCCTCTTCTCAGCAAGAGGGAATGGGTCCCCCCAAAGAAGCATGGTAACATACCATTGTAAATACTTTAAAAGGTGCAAATATGGGTATTTTTGGTTACCTCAAAGGCATGATAGCACTCGCAATTCTTGCTTTTATTGGGTACATAAATATCTGGGCCTTCAACTTCACAGGCGAGGCCACCGCAGAGAGACATGGTGATTTGTCTTCTCTATATGCGTTCTGTCTCTTATACACATCTCCGAGCCCACGAGACTCAGTAGGA
>CAXHFZ010000172.1:0-2953 GCA_964016325.1 uncultured Candidatus Poseidoniales archaeon
GCCCAACCCCGCGACCCAAACCGATGCTCCTATCGCCGAAGCCGCCATTCCCCCCCTAGCCAACAACACAGACTTGCTAACCTCCCGGCTTCCCTTCGGTGAATCCCCCGGGCTCCATCCCAGGAAGATTCCGAAGACCGCCGTCAGCAATATCCCGATTACCGCTATGTCACGAGCTCCCAATCCCGAATCCGATGCGTAGTCTATGCAGAATATGGTGATCATTCCGAATATGGCCCATGCGACCAGTGCAGTGGCGGTAGTCACTGCCAAGGACCTCTGGGCCGACAAGTCCTGAATTCTCGGTGGTAGGTATATCCACACTGACAGGAAGATGGCGTTGATCAGCATTCCAGCCGGAACGACGGACAGGCTCTCAAGAAGCTCTGCCTCTACCTGCGCGGAGGCCATCCCCGCAACGGCCGGCACTATTGTCGTGGGCACAGTGCCTAGTGCCCCCCCTACAACGCCCCCGTATCTCTCTATCAGCACAGTGACCAGTATCGCAACCAATCCGGCGGCAATCGCGGCAGACAGTATTTCACTTAGCACAAATTACGGGACTGTCGAAGGCACATGATATTGACGACGGTCTATATTTCGTGACCCACATGCCCAGAGGTGTCGTCCCAGCACTCGTGCTCATAGTCGTAGATGGCTCCCTCGTCAGGCAGGCAAGGGTGGTGATTGGTGAACACATCCCCATTGGTCAGCCAGGGCCTGACTATCCAAGCATGAGCCATCCAATACTCGCCCAGCATGACGTTCTCCCCGTCATTTTCCTCGCACTGCTCTTCGCTCAGGTCTTCGCCCCTGACTAGCATCAGCTCCATCTGGAAGCAGAGAGACTCATGCCTGTGCCACCAGTCGTTGTCCCCCGTGAAGCCCTCAGGTGGGACGTCGGAGGGGGATCTCACGAACCAGGCTAATCCGACAAGCTCGGACTCGGCCTCCTCGCCAGCAAACATCAGGAACTCGGGTGTCGAGTAGTCGAATGCCTCATCCAGAGAGGTCCCGGTGAACTCAGGGGAACTAGCATTGAACTCCTCGCTGTCCATCCTGAATTCCCCTAGCCTAGCGTGGTGGGTGCCCATCCCCTCGGTATACCCAACGAGCATGTGGAAGCCAGCCGCTTCGGCCTCTCCCAATGTGGCCCATTGGGATGACCATTCCAAGGCGGCTTTGAACTCGGCTGTGAGCGTCTCGCACTGCTCCCCAGAAAGCTCACCCTTCACCATCCCCTCATAGGCGGGGTCTACATGGTGCCCTCCTATTCCTGTCGAATTGCACCACCATGGCATAGTATCGGGGATATATCCGCTAAGGGGACAGTCCATCTCCCCGTCTCCATCCAGATCCCCGCATACCCCTGCGCCTTCGGCATCCAGAAGCTCCGAATCATCATCTATGAAGCGTCTTTCCGCCTCTTCCTCGGAAATGCAACCGCTCAATGTTCCTGAAACGAAAATTAGAACGAGGGCAATGGAGAGTAACCTCATGAATATGACTGACAGTAATGCCCAATAAATCAATCCGTTCGATGCTCGTTAGGAGCGAGCCATTGATGGGCCTCTTCCGCCCGCTTAGCGTCATGGAGGACTGGCCGGACCCGGGTACGCCCATCAGACTGGTAGTGAAGACATGGGCCGGTCTCGACGAGCACGTGGGACTAGCTCTGCCCTCAGCTGGACCGGGTTTGGTAACGATCAAGCTTGTGAATGGATACAATCTTTCCTTCCCCAGCTCGTACGTGGAGGAGTTCGAGCTCATGGGCGAGATACCTGAGCCTCAGGAGGCCACTCCAGAACCGATCAAGCAGGACGAGTCCCTGCCCCTGGTCCACCTGATCCACACAGGGGGAACCATAGCAAGCAAGGTTGACTACTCCACGGGAGCAGTGACAGCCAGGTTCGAGCCTAGCGAGCTACTACAGGCAGTGCCTGAGCTGAGGTCCATAGCCAGGATAAGGGCCGTCAAGCTCGGAAACATGTGGTCAGACGACATAAGGCCCAGACATTGGAACAGGTTGCTCAAGGCCACCGAGGAGGCGTTTGCCGAGGGAGCGGTTGGAGTTGTGATAACCCATGGTACCGACACACTTCACCTATCTGCGGCCGCGATGTCCTACGGATGGTCGGGATCGGGGGGCAGGCCACCAGGACGAATAGTACTGACAGGCTCTCAGAGGTCTCCCGATAGGGGATCCTCTGATGCCCCAGAGAATCTCATCTCAGCGGTATACTGGGCCGCCAACGGCCCCGAACCGACTGGATACAGGGACTCGTCCGTCGTGGTCACGCATGCCACATCGTCCGACGGAAGATGTACTGTTTTGCCAGGGTGCGCTTGCAGGAAATACCACTCATCCAGGAGGGACGCTTTCAAGTCGATAAATCAAGATCCAATAGCCCACGTGAAGTTCGGCACGGAAGGGCCCCGAATAGTGATGGAGGAGCTGGACCCACAGGACGCTCGGTCGGAGGCCATTTCTCCCACAATGTTCGATGACTCGGTCAGGATTGCTCAGTTCGTTTCCGACGGACATCTTCATTCAGACATCGTCAACTCTGCCATAGAGCTGGGATATGATGCCCTTCTATTCCATGGAACCGGCCTGGGTCACCTTCCGATATCGGACCCCCAAGAGGACTCTCCTGAGAACACCAAGCTGAGGCTACTCCTCGAGGACTACTGCGAGGACGGGGGAATAGCGGTCGTGGTCACGCAGACCGTGCACGGCCCAGTACATCTTGACGTATACAGCAAGGGGAGGGTTCAGCAAACGATAGGGATTATTGGCAACGGGTCTCTTTGCCCGCCAGGCTCTGCTCTGGTGAAGTTGCATTTCCTGCTCTCTTCGGACAGATCTCAAAAATCCGTGTCCGATGGGTGGGGCAAGGACCTCTTGGGAGAGAATCCGCCAAACGTCCGTAACTGAGATTCAAAGACCCCC
>CAXHFZ010000173.1:0-2914 GCA_964016325.1 uncultured Candidatus Poseidoniales archaeon
AGATCCTACTGAGTCTCGTGGGCTCGGAGATGTGTATAAGAGACAGCTTGGCCATATTTACATGCATAGGTTTAGGCCGGATTATGAAATGTTCTCACGATCTATTGATGAGTACCCATCTATTTCTCCCTCTGCAGCCTCTGTAATGTTGATGATTCAGAATAATCTAGATCCTTCGGTAGCTCAGTATCCACACGAGCTGATTACATATGGGGGCAATGGATCAGTTTTCCAAAATTGGGCACAATATCTCATCACCATGGAACTACTGTCAAAGATGAGCGACAATCAGACTCTTGTCATTAACTCGGGCCACCCACTGGGATTGTTTCCTTCGAATCCGGACTCCCCCCGGGTAGTCATATCTAACGGACTAGTAATTCCGAATTATTCCTCCCAGTTAGATTATGAAAAGATGAACGCTCTAGGAGTTACACAATTTGGTCAGATGACTGCAGGTTCTTACATGTACATAGGGCCCCAGGGAATCGTTCATGGAACAACAATTACCCTATTGAATGCGGCTAGAAAATATCTGGATATTGATACAGATTCAAATCTATCAGGAATACTTTTTATCACATCTGGACTAGGAGGGATGTCTGGCGCTCAGGCTAAGGCTGCTGTCATTGCCGGAGCTGTCTGCATAATTGCTGAAGTAGACTCCCAAGCGGCTGTTAAGAGGCATCAACAAGGTTGGCTATCCGAGTTGCACTACGACTTGGATCAAGTAATATCACGAGCGCGCCAAGCAATAAATGAAGGAGACGCTGTCTCAATAGGTTATGTTGGAAATATTGTGGATTTACTTGAGGCGCTTATCGAGAACAATCTCACACCACATTTAGGTAGCGATCAGACCAGTCTTCACAATCCCTGGCTAGGTGGGTATACCCCCGCTGGATTCACTTTTGAAGAGGCGAAGGAACTCTTGTCAAGTGATCCTGAAGAATTCAAGACCCATGTCAAGCAGTCATTGAGAAAACACGCAGAAATGATCAACACATTATCCTCTAGGGGCATGAAATTCTGGGACTATGGAAATGCATTTCTCTTGGAAGCTAGTAGGTCAGGGGCTGATATTTTAGATGGAGTTGGTCAATTCAAGTATCCTTCTTACGTTGAAGATATTATGGGGCCAATGTGTTTCGACTACGGTTTCGGTCCATTCCGTTGGGTTTGTACTTCTGGCTCAGATGAGGACTTAGAAATTTCTGACTCAATAGCTCACTCTATACTTACTAAGCTCCATTCTGAAGCCCCAAAAAGAATCAGACAACAATACTCAGATAATCTCAGGTGGATAGAAGAAGCCGGTAAAAATGATATGGTTGTCGGTAGTAAGGCCAGAATATTGTATGCAGACTCCACAGGGAGGAGGGACATCGCTATGGCCTTCAATGATGCCATAAGAAATGGAGATATTTCCAAACCTATTGTTCTAGGTAGAGACCACCATGATGTCAGTGGTACAGATAGTCCATACAGGGAAACGGCGAATATCAGGGACGGCTCCATGTTTACAGCGGATATGGCCGTACAGAATTTTGTTGGCGACTCGTTCAGAGGAGCAACTTGGGTTAGTCTTCACAATGGCGGAGGAGTTGGATGGGGAGAAGTGATTAACGGAGGTTTCGGACTATACATCGATGGGTCAGAAAAATCTAGTAGGGCTATAGAATCAATGATTCCCTGGGATGTGGAAAACGGTGTTGCAAGAAGGTCATGGGCCAGAAATGATGAGGCCATGTGGACAATTAGAAGAGCTATGGATAATAACCCCGATTTAAATGTGACAATGCCTATTATTGTAGATGAAAGTATCTTCGAGAATCTTTTTGATTCTCGATGAGTCTATTTGCTATCGCCCTTACCGGAATCTATGAGAGACCTCGTGATAGATGGATATTCCCTAACTATCCGTGACGTCGTGGACACTGGCTTGGGACTAACCAGAGTAGCTCTTTCGCAATCAGCCAGGGAAAAAATGATGTCCTCCAGAGAGGCGGTAACAAAGATTCTGAATGACGAAACTGTGACTTATGGCATAAATACCGGTTTTGGCGCACTTTCCTCTGTTACCATCGAACCGGACAAATTAGAACATCTCCAAGCTAATCTCATTAGAAGCCACGCTTGTGGGGTCGGTGAACCAATGGAAGACCGTCACACGCTAATGATGATGCTGATCAGAGCCAATACGCTTTGTAGAGGTAATTCTGGTGCTCGACCGGTCATAGTTGATACGCTTATTTCAATGATTAACCATGGCGTATGCCCAGTAATACCTAGAATAGGCTCACTAGGAGCTTCGGGGGACTTAGCCCCGCTTTCCCATTTAGCATTAGGTATGATGGGAGAAGGAAAATGTAATATCAGGATTGGAACCAACGAA
The DNA here is from genome assembly GCA_964016325.1 of uncultured Candidatus Poseidoniales archaeon. GTDB lineage: Archaea > Thermoplasmatota > Poseidoniia > Poseidoniales > Thalassarchaeaceae > MGIIb-O5. The sequence goes on from CAXHFZ010000173.1 coordinate 2,396, forward strand.
TGGACTCTGATGTCGTCTAAAGAGGCACTTTCGGAATCTGGAATTATTCCAATAGTTCCTGCCGCCAAGGAAGGACTCTCTCTAATCAACGGCACTAGTCAGATGTGCGCATTTATGTGCGAGGCCTTGGACAATATGGATATTCTTTGTTTTGCTTCTGATGCTTCAGTTGCTTGTACTGTCGAGGCTATTAGAGGATCTCACAAGCCTTTCGATCCGAGGATACACAATTCTAGGCCACATCCAGGTCAAATTATGTCCGCAGCAAGAATATCATCGTTATTAGAAGACTCTGAAATAAAACTATCTCATGTAAACTGCGATAGGGTCCAGGATGCATATTCTATCAGGTGCTCTCCCCAGGTACACGGTCCTGTTATTGATATGCTTCGGGAATCTAGAAGAATTCTAGAAATCGAAATTAACAGCTCAACGGACAATCCTCTCGTATTCACCGAGGAAGATAACACAGAGGTGATATCTGGAGGTAATTTTCATGGTCAATATGTTGCATTGATC
>CAXHFZ010000174.1:0-2887 GCA_964016325.1 uncultured Candidatus Poseidoniales archaeon
GATCCTACTGAGTCTCGTGGGCTCGGAGATGTGTATAAGAGACAGTCTGGATACTCCATCGTCCCAACCAGCCCAAGAAACATCTCCAGATTCTGGTACTGGGAACCATGTACCATTGGGAGGTGATTCCTCCGTCCACACAGGAGGAGCAGGTTCAGGAATTGGCTCAGTGGTGAAGTCAAAGAAAAGATCCTCCCCCATCGGCCAGTCTTCTCTGTAACCATTTGGACTAAGTTCGAGAGTTAAACTTCCATCGTCGTTATCGATGAGATCGAATGTGGACGAGCCGTCTCCAACACATCCCCCGACAGTTGGGGCCTGTCCACCAGCCGTTGATTCGTTCAAACCTACATCCCTGCCTTCGCACTCGTCCCACATGTCCAGGCGGAGATCCTGTATCTGAGGAAAGGTGAAATCGAACCTGGCCCCTGAAAGATTCGACGCATTCAATGAGAAAGTGAATCTACTGGGGTCATCCACTCCGGTAATCGATAAGGTCGCATTCAACCAGAGCTGAACTCTACACTCGTCTACACCTAGATCCTGCGAGACACCAGTATCGCAATCCCTGCTCGAATCCGGAACTACGGGAACTTCGTTACAATCCCCTCCAATCGAGGATGTACAGCTTCTGATCTGGGAGTGACGAGGGGGAACTATATTCCACTCCTCAATGACTACGCCATCCTCTTCCCAGCTAGTGTTCTTCCAATCAGTACCAAGGCCACCTCTATGTGCGGGTCCGTCTCTAAGTCCGATTCTAGTTAGGGTATGCTCGATACACTCACTAGCCAATGCCCTGAAGAACTCCCGCTCATCCGTAGAGAACCACCCATCTCCGCCCTTGTTTGGGTCCAGTAATTCCATGAACTCATCCATAGTCAACCTTAGCTCATCGGCTAGCGTACTATTGACCCACGCCACAGCTTTGACATTCGCAGACTCCCAATCATCGTCAATGATGATATCAAACGTGGCACGTGAATATTCGAACATATTCTCGAATGTTATAGATCCACATTGCTCCTCAAGGCTTCCTCCTCCTGCTCCTATCTGCTCCATCTTTATCGGCTCGTCGATGAGCTCTGGATTTTGATTAGTATCGCTATATGGTACAGAAACGATTGATAGTACCATCAGAAAGACAGCCAATGGAGATGATGATATCTCTCTCATGACATGTCATGCGAGGCCATCAGACATGACTCTATCGTTACAAATTAAAAATTTAGGGCTCCCTAAATTAGAAATACTCTACCCCATTCGGACCACTCAAGGAGATTAACATGAATCTGAAAATAACAAGCACAATGATGACAATGATGTTTCTGCTGAGCGCACTCGCTGGGTGCACTGGTGGAGATGAAGCGGTTGACCTGGACGACTCGGACGGAGGCTACGATTACGCTTCCAACGTCGACAATCACCGTATGCTGATGGGAGATGTCTGTGACATCAAGGACCTATCCGGAGCATACGACTGGGACGGCGTCATGGACATATACGAGAACGGAGAGCATGCAGAAAAGTCTGACGGATCCTACAGGACACTGATGGGCTTCGCTGACGCATCTGGCAAGAACCACGCATACGATGATTACTACGGTGCTGATGGCTCATGGAATGACTTCGTATCCGCAGCTATCGAGGGCACAGGACCGTTCGCAGGCGAGTCTGACACTGTCAGGGACCAAGCCACAGAGAAGGGAATCCAGAACGGTGTGATGACTGCATACGCTATCCACGAGCTCAACGCGGCTATCATCAAGGCTGAAGCTGGAAACTGGGGTCCTGATGACGCTCAGCACGCATGGGACGAAGGATGGGCATTCTATCACGGTCCGGATGATGCAGACGCGGACTATGACGGATGCGGGCCATTCGCTACTGCATCAAAGAGAGGTGGAAATTTCGGGACTGGAGATGCGACCAATATCGCTACTCTAGCAGCAATGAACGATGGACTCACAGCATTGAAGAATGAGGACATGCAAGGCGTAATCGACGCACGCGATGAAGTTTTGAGGAACGTGGTAATCGTTTACTCACAGGCTTCAGTAAGGTACGCATCGAAGATGACGGACGACCTGGCCGCTGGAGATACCGCAGACTACGACAAACACCAGGCAGAGGGCCACGCCTTCTACCGGGTAATCGAGGCATATGTCGCCGAGCACACGTCAATCTGCTACAACATGGTATCACACACGGTCTCATCCGATAGCTCACAGGCATCCTGCGAGGCATACATGTATCTAGAGAACTACACATCTCCGAACGATCCAGATGGAGAGGAGTTCACTGGATGCTATAATTCAGTGACACACGCTCAACATGAGGGAATGTCACAGGAGGAGTGCGAGGCTTATGCATGGTATGCTAATTACTACAATGGCAAGATTCTCGAAATCTTCGATCTGAAGAATGATGGAGACGCAACAGCAGATTACGAAGCTGATGTCCGCGCCTATCTACAGCCAGTCTGGGATGCATTTGGCATCACAGCTGACGACATCGGAACACTTCAGTGAGTAACCGGTAAAGATACGGCCAAGGCTCTGCAATGCTATTGCAGATGACACAACTTTTTGTTGGCGGGGGGCGCATTAGCGTCATACACACACCCAAATTATCAATTTCGAATCCGCAGTTCGAAACGCCCCCCGTCAACACTAACAGATTTGAACAAGATATAAATCTGAAAGGGTCCATATACCCATCTTTCCAGCGATTACTATGAGTACACATGGCATCTCATCGATACGTCACCTGAAGACGAAGCTTCTAGCACAAATAATCTCAATTCTCCTCTTATCTTGCATTATTTCAGGGTGTATTGGCTGTCTCTTATACACATCTGACGCTGCCGACGAATGACGTCGTGTGG
>CAXHFZ010000175.1:0-2863 GCA_964016325.1 uncultured Candidatus Poseidoniales archaeon
ATCCAAGATGTTGATAATAACCCTGGGAAGTAATGAAGATAGGAAGAGGCTAAAATTCGCTAAAAAGGTCATTTCCTCATTACCCGATGAAGTTTCAAAAGATATCAATACTATTCACATCGGAAGCGAGGTCAAGCTTACCGAGGATCAATTACTTGCCGCTCTACAAAGCGCGGAGGTCCTACTCTTCCCCAGTGCCAGTGAAGGATTCGGATACCCACCGGCGGAGGCAATGGCTGCCGGTTGCCCAGTCATTGCATCAGACCTTCCGGCTCATAATGAGATAATCCCCAGCAGGTGCCTCCTTCCCGCTACCGCAACCCAGGATTGGGTGGATGAGATAGTCCGAATCCACTCTGAGTGGAGGGCCGCTGGAGGGGTCCCAAGACATCCCTCAGAGGAATTGATGAATCACACAGAGAACCTATTAAGTCCAAAATCTCAGGGCATCTCACTGGCTGAAGCTTACAGTGAGGCACTGAAAAATAATCGCCTCCGGTAGCTTGGTTCATGGACAACCACTGATTATAAACTCATCAATTCTCGATAGGCCATGTTAGAGGTCCACGGGCTAAAGAAGGGCTTTGGCTCTGGCAGTAGGAGACTTGAGGTCCTGAAGGGCATAGACCTGAACGTAGAGTCTGGAGAGCTTGTAGCCCTAATGGGTCCTTCCGGATGTGGCAAATCTACTCTTCTAAATATCATAGGCGGCCTCTTGGAGGCCGATTCAGGTTCTATTTCCCTCACTGACTTCGAGTATGGTACATATCCTCCAAGCAGAGTCGTAGATGTTAGAAGAAAAGGCGTGGGGTGGATATTTCAGGACTTCCATCTCGTGGATAGGTTAACCGCCTTGGACAATGTCATTTTCGCACTCGAGCTCTCTGGTGTACCGTCCGCTCAAGCAGAGACCCAGGCTAAGGACGCCCTTGGGAAGGTAGGTTTGTCAGATAGAATGAACTTCATCCCTGACCAGCTTTCTGGTGGACAGAGGCAGAGAGTAGCCATAGCCAGGGCGATTTCTGGCTCCAGACCGCTTATTCTAGCTGACGAGCCAACTGGTAATCTTGATGTTAAGAGCGCCGAGGGGATACTCGATCTGTTCAAGGAACTCTGTGAGGACTACGGAATTTCCGTACTAATGGTCACTCACGACCCTAACCTCGCGTCCAAGGCAGATAGGATGCTTCTTCTGAGGGACGGAGTAACCGCCGCTTCGGATATTCGCTCTGCATGGGGAGTGGGGGGTAATCCCTGATGGATCTCTATTACCAAGAAAATCACAGGCCCACCAGATCAATGACCTATCTTGAGGCAATAAAAACAGGTATGGTCAAGACAGGAGACTTTGGTGGAAGGGCATCAAGGTCTGAATTCTGGTGGAATTTTCTCAATTACCTCCCTCTGGCACCGGGCCTGTTGATCTTGAATTTCTTCTACACGGGCGCCTTATCTGATTTGGCGACATCAGTAAGTAGTGGATTGTTCACTACCCTCATCATTGGACCGCTTCTATATTTACTCGTTTTCCTACAACTACTCTTGTTCTCCTCATTCACAGCGGTTACAATACGTAGGTTACATGATGTGGGTAGGTCTGGTTGGTGGCTACTTCTATCCCCCACAATTATAGGGCTGCTCGTTATAGGATTCTTCCTCTTTTTAGAGGGGGAATCTAGTAAGAATAAGTATGGTACTGTACCTACAAACGCTCCCATAGAGGCCTCTATGAGAGAGATTGTCTCGGCGATTCCAGATAATTTGTCTATGTCTATTAAAAGCGCTTGGATTGGTAGAGAAAGGGTCCTCGCAGTTTTCGCCGGAGTATTCCTAGCTTCACTTGTAATCACAACAGTCCTGGCCTACTCTGCAGGCCTCAGTGGCGCATTCCTGCAGTTCTCTCTCCAAGAGGAGATATTCGATGGAAAGGTGGACTTCGCAGAAGATCCCGATCCCGATTCAGAGGGCAGGACGAACGACTCGACACTATGGGAGTCAGCTTGCTCCGAGTTGATAGAGATGGAGGAGATTTCTGATTGTGGCCTGGTGTTCGGGAGACAGGGAGTCAGGGTCAACGGGTTCTTTGATGAGGGAGGCATAATCCCACAGCCACTCAATGCGGTCGATGCAACGGGAATCACCGGGGACTGGACTAATGTCAGTTGGGACTATCCAGAGGCATACGACTCAGGACCGCCAATCAATGACAAGAGGACGATTAGATTCTATGGGGATGGGATATGGGACGGAGATTTGGGCGAACGTCATGCCAATCGAGTGATATATGGTTCATGGCCTAGCTCCGACGAGGAAGCATCTGCAAATCGCTCGATAATCCTACCTTCAGAGATCGCTAGTAAGGCGGGAGTAGGTGTCAACGACACAATAGATACTCTGACTTTTTCCTACACCTACGATTATCTTGGATTCGCATCAATCGCCACAGGGTTCGACGACTGTCCCGGTTTAGAGTACTTCAATCAAGAATCGGGATATCTATACTGTCAGGTGAACATGACGGTATATGACCTGAAGGTTGCCGCAGTTTACCAAGAAGGGGGAGCCGGAAACCCCACTTTGCTATTCAATCCAATAATGGTGTCAGATTCGGTACTCACCGAGGATCAGAAGCTCACTTTGATGAACAATGACCACGGTTATCTCGGTATCGCCATAGACAGAAACGAGCTCCCATCATCATCCACCAGAGCGGCCACAGATTGGTTAGACGGTCTGAAAGGGGATATCGAAGGAGTAAACTACACAACAGGTAATGACATAATGATTGAGTACAATGACCTGATTTCTGGAACGATAGGCTTCCTAAACATTTTCCTTGGGATAATCAGCGTGTTCGATTACA
>CAXHFZ010000176.1:0-2859 GCA_964016325.1 uncultured Candidatus Poseidoniales archaeon
GAATAGAAGATGTTGCTAAAGTAATTATGTCAGCCACACCCGTGCCCAAGCCTGGTGTCCAAGAGAGGATTCTTCTCCACCTCAGGGACTATGTGGATCATGCAGACAAAGTCGAAGTTCCTTTTGCACTTTCACAGATGGGAATTGCAAATGCAGTTTCCATCGCTAGATCCAATGTCCCTAGGGCTATTTCCGGTCTCAGGGAACAAGGATATCTGATTGAGAAACAAGCGCATGTCACTGGGGTTTCGAGGAAAAGGAAGGCATACTTCCTGACCGACGATGGAGCTAAGCTGGCCGATGACATCTGGTCTAAGGTCGGGATGCAAGTAGTCCGCGTGATTGGAAAGGATGGAAGAGCATCAAATATGGAGCTATCACAGGCTCTAGAGGGTACAGAATTGCCTCTTAGGCACGTTGATGTTATTCGGTATTTGGATGATTCAGGAACCATAGATCTTTCAGTTTTATCTGCTGACTTGATTGAAAGAGACTTATCAAAGCATATTGAGAAACAACTGGTAACCTCACTAAGTGATCTTCCAAGAACCAGGAGATTCTACGGGAGAGAGATGGAACTAGAAAATATGGTTAATCTCTTGGAGCATCAGTCAGGGTCAATACTTGTTCCCGGAATAGCAGGCATAGGTAAAACCGCACTTTCAGCCAAGCTAATTGAGAGCTTTACACACAGGAGAAATCTTCTTTATCACAGATGTCAAGATTGGGAAGGTGCGAGGGCATTCTTAGAGGCTGTTTCAGAATGGCTATCTGCAATGGGGAGCGACGATCTATCTGACTACCTTGCATCAACTCCCGTTCCTCAGCCTCAAATGGCAGTCAATCTTATCTCCGAAGGACTTGAGTCTTCACCGTCCCTAATTGTAATAGATGACCTCCACAAGGTTGGCGATGAGACACTAATTTCAGTACTTAGATCACTTTCATTGAAGATACCAGAGCTAGATAATGTAGGACTGGTAATGTTCTCCAGATCATTCAGGATGGTAGTTCCAGAATCTGACTCTTCGGGGAGAATAGTGACTCTGGTAATGCCACTCGATGGGCTCGATCAGGAAGCAAGTAGGAAAATACTGACTACAATGCAGGATATTGAGATGCCTCAATTCCTCCATATTCATAGCTTATCTAGAGGTCATCCACTAGTACTCGAGCTGATAAATAGAGGAAGTGTAGGGGGCACATTCCACGAAACTTTGGAGGCATTCGTAGAGAAGGAAATTTTCAGTAGACTTTCCGGTGCTGAAAAGAGATTATTGGGAGCTATAGCGGTATTCAGAGAACCTATGCCCCTCGAAGCAATATCTGCGATCGATATGGAAACGGATCTTTTGGATGATCTAGTTGAAAAGGGCTTAGCCAGGCAAGCAGACAGCGAAAACTATGATGTTCACGATTTAGTCAGGGAGTTCCTCACTAGATCTATGGAAGACTCACTAAAGCAATCGTTACATGCCAATGCAGTTGAATGGTACAGAACTAGGAAGGACGATCCATCAGAAAGTATAGAGCATATTCACCACCTTCATGAATCGGGCGATATTGAAGGTCTGGCCTCGGCATTATCTGAGGAAGGCCACAAGCTAGTCAAAGCCGGGCACATCGAACTGCTCGGTATTCTCAGGGTCCTCGAGGCTAGGCTATTCGGTCCCAGAACCAGATTTGTAATACATGAACTCACAGGAGACATACTTTCTGTCCAAGGAAAGTGGGATGAGGCCGAGGAACAATACGACATGGCTCTGCCCATAGCCGTTAAACACAAACTAACTACCCCTCTTGCAAGAATTTACTCATCCAGAGCAGATTTAGCGGTTAAGAAGGGAGAAATGGATACTGCACTCTCCCTGCACAAGAAAGCCCTGGAGATGCAAATAAAACTTAGAGATGCACAAGGCGCGGCAAGATCTTACAACAATATGGGATATATCTTTAGACGTCAGCGAGATAACAAAAGAGCATTAGAAGTCTATGGAAATGTGGAGGAACTATTGGATTCCGAGGAATCATCCGACCTAACAGAGGCAAGAATCAGACTGGCTTCGGCCTTTCTCGAGATGGGTGAGATGGATAGGGCACGTGACCATGCCATGAAAGCTCACGATGAAACGGCGCAGAACAACCAAGAAAAGCTACATGCTAGGTCAAGGGCTGTCCTGGGCAGATACTATGCAAGAATAAAAGATAATGATTTGGCCATGCATCATTACTCCGGAGCTCTAGAAATATTATCAGATCAATCAGACCCGAGAAGTGCGGTCGAAGTAGAGATGCTACTCGGACAAGTACTGAGCGATGCAGGAAGTTCAGATGAAGCTGCACAGCACTATCTGGACGCTTTATCCATCGCAGAGGCAAACGACTTCAGGATGATGCAAGGAGAGATTCTCTCCAGACTAGGGGAAGTGGAGAGTAACAGATCACAGAGGATGGACTACCTACAGAGGTCCCTAGTAGTTTTCAGAGAGCTCGGTGCGGTTGATAGGATGAGGGACGTTCAGAACTCTGTCCACAGGGTAGTAATGGGACATTAGTTCAGGCCGATATCTTCTCTGAATCTATTTGACCAATCCAGTTGCTAAACTCCGGGCCATCTTGTTTAGATATTGATAAGCTTCCATTGAAATTATCACAAATCTCCATCAGAACCTCGCTCTCTGCAATATGAGGTAGATTGTTACTCTCAGAAAGATGGCACAATACTATACTACTCAGCTTTGGATGGACAATCTTGCTAAGTGCTGAAGCGGTCTGGGAATTGGAAAGGTGCCCTCCCCTGCCTGATATCCTCCCTGTCTCTTATACACATCTCCGAGCCCACGAGACTCAGTAGGATCT
>CAXHFZ010000177.1:0-2853 GCA_964016325.1 uncultured Candidatus Poseidoniales archaeon
ATCCTACTGAGTCTCGTGGGCTCGGAGATGTGTATAAGAGACAGGGATGGCGTATTTGTGGGCTCAGGCATATTCAAGAGCTCGGATCCAGCTAATACCGCAGAGGCTATCGTCATGGCCACCCACCACTACAACGATCCATCTATCGTTTCTGAAGCATGTTCGATGATTGGTGAAGCAATGCCTGGACTAGAGATTGAGACGCTAGAAGTGAGATTAGAAGAGAGGGGATGGTAATACTACTTTCTCGTTTTTCTAAAGGCGCCTACTTTCCTGGATTTCCTTCTTTTTTGAGGAGCCATTGCGTTTGGGGATGCTTGGGGATCGCCTGACATTGAACCACCTAGGGTCAGTGAACCTTCGGAAAGTAATCTATCAGTAAGTGAGTCTGCAAGAACCTCGTCATTATCAGGTGTCTTTAGGGCCTTCCTGACAGACTCATTGTGATCCCTTATTACTCTAGCCCTTTCCTCTCTCCTAGACTTCATTTCATCTCTGGCCTCGTTTACCTCCTTCAGGAGTGCTTCAATCTCAGCATGAACAGAGTTTGCCAATTCTTTAGATTCGACGAATATCTCATGGAGCCGGTCTCCCTCAGATCTAAGGAAGTCTCTTTCTTCGAGCATTGGTTTTACTTCTTCCCAGATATCGTCAGCTTCTTCATGTGCACTTTTCATTGCTTCATGTTGCGCATCGGCTTCTGCCTTGAGTGTCTGAATAGTGCCTTCCAAATCTCCTAAATCGATATTTATGGCCTCAAACTCGGCGGCCTTTGGAAGTAGTTCATCTCTCCTAGAAGCTAAATTCTTAAGCTTTCTAAGTAGCCTATTCTCAGACTTCAGGGTCAGCGTACCGTCCGTCATTAGCTTGTTTTCTATTTCAGAAATCTCAGCAATAGCTTCTGATAGTTCAACTACATCGGACTTGGCCTTCCCCGCTTCATTTCTTCTACCTTTCTTACTAGTTATGATTTCCCTAATTCTTGCCTGTATGGCATCTCTCTGAGCCTGATGGGATTTAGCCCTGGCTCGAACTTCTTTCTGCTGAGATAATTTTTCCTCTATGTTGGACCTTATATCCTTAGACTGCTCTTGAACTGAATTTCTAGAATTTGCCGCCCTTCTGGCGTCTTCGTTATGAGATGCCCTTTGATCCCTCATTCTCCTAAGTCGGGCCTCCATGGCGTGGAGCCTAGTCTTTAGGTCATCGTCAGGACCCTTTTCCTCATCCTTCACGACCATCCGACGAGGTAGAAGTTCTTGAATGGAACTCATCAAAGTAGACCAAGTACAGAGCCCGCTAAGGGCAAAAGTGGTGATGTGATAGCGATAAGGGCCCCGATCATGAACATTGCACCGACTGTCCTTCTTGTTCTTGTAATTAGATCACTCCCAACTTGGACATTGAGTACCCTTCCCGAGATGAGGTTTCCAGAGTCGTCCTCAAGTCTCACTGTGACAGTGGCTTCTCCTTTAATAGAGGGTAACAAACTTTGCCAGACGATACTTGTACTATTTGTCATTTCTTGGATCATAGAAGAAAGCGAGGAAGGGTTCAGTGGATCTGATGACGAGACTAGAGGCGAAGAATGTAATTTGTAAACGCATTCGTTCGGTTTGAAGTCAGGAGTTTGAATCTTCAAAACGAGATCTTTTGGCTCTTCGCCGGAATTGAGTATAAAAGCAAATAAATTAGCCTGGCCCACAACCAGATTCTCCATATCTACATCAAACCAGAAGCCTCCATCTGAGCTACTGATTCCTCTCCTCATCCTCATCCTGTCATGTAATCTAAAAAACGGCTTACATTCACTCCTTGCGTGTTGAAGAAGCCTGTCCCAAGTTTCCTCCCCTACTTCTGGGTGTCTGAAAAGTCCGTCTATTGCCGTTGGTTCAACCATTAATTCTAAATTTTTTCTAAACTCAGATTCGGATATTAGAGAAGATCTTCTCAAGTGAAGCAGTAGGAGTAAGGACTCTTGCAACTCGGACATTGTATAGCCTTCTCTGAGTTCCGATCTAACTGTTTTAAGATACTCAGTAATTCTTATTCCAAGTAGGGGGTCAATATGGGCTTTTATGACGTCGTTGAATGGTCTGTTCAGCAAAGCTGGGTGGATTGGAGGAGAAAATGCCTCAAGCATGCCCCATGGTTCAGATGCATTGAATCTAGATCTTATAGAGATAAGTTGGACCCCGTAGCCTGCCAGTAGAGACCCGGTTGATAGTGCCAGTAATACTGGACTAACCTGTTCTTGGCCAGATGGGAACCATAGGGATAATGCGAGAAGAATTGATGAAATAGCAATCAATGATGAGATTGCTGTAACCTGTCTAATCGACCCATCTAGCGTCGCCCTCATCTCAGCATAACCATGAGAACTCCTAAATGTTAGGCCAGAGGAAGTTAGTGCATCTGCTTCGTAGTGAAATATCGTTCTGGAATATGTCATCATCCTAAGCAAGATGGTTAATAAGAAAATGTCTGCGATTAGTATCAGCAATGCTATAGCATATGTTGTTCGGACTAATGAAAAACCACCTGCTGCTTCCCTTAGAGTATCATTCCACCAGTCCGTATCATTGCTACCGTATGACTGCGCCGCGCCTAGTAGGACAATTGCCAACAATGGTAGAAATAGTACCAGTCTAGCTCCTCCGCTCACCAGTAATCTATCCAATCTTAAAAGCGCTGATTCTTTTGAGCGGAGTGTGTCGTCCATCCAGGGAGTTGCTGACGCAGAAACATTAGAAATTGGAACTGAAGGAGCTGGAGGTGCAATACCAGATAAGTCATCCGCTATGGATTCTGTCTCTTATACACATCTCCGAGCCCACGAGACTCAGTAGGATC
>CAXHFZ010000178.1:0-2809 GCA_964016325.1 uncultured Candidatus Poseidoniales archaeon
TTATTGACTTCCTTTCGATATATGCAAGGTCTTTCTTCAATGAGGAAGACGATCTCAGAATCCCCTCATGGCTCGAAGTTTTCCTCGGAATCATTAGCAGTGGTAAAGAGGCGGGTAATCACTCCCAAAAGTGAAAATCCTTTAATCGTGTCCTGCGACATTATTAGAAATCCGCAACAATCCTGATTGCGCCATCCTCGTAGAAAATCTGGATATTCTCCGGTACCTTCGTAGTGAGTGACGCCAGAGCCTGGTATACCTCCTCCTCCTCAACCTTGAATGCTTCAGCTGCTCTCCTGGTTGACCATGGGATCTCCACAAATTCAGAGGATGAAATCCACCTGATAAGGCGATTCTCGAATTCTGTCAGGTCTTCCAAGGACATCGTAATCGATTATCGGAGGTGATTTGGCAAATCAACCTATTCTGAATAAATTCAGTATTCCACCATTCTTTTCACAGCCTCGTCTGCCGTGATGTCTCCGTCTAATAGCTCTCCCAGTGCCTGAATGAATGGCGTCCCAACCCCAAGCTTCGGGGCTCTGGCTAGGAACATCCTAGTGGCCCTCACTCCTTCTGCCACCATATGCATCTCTTCCAGCGACTGATCAAGGCTCTTGCCAGACCCAAGCTTCTCTCCGAGTGTCCTATTCCTACTCCTCGGACTAGTAGCGGTCACATACAGGTCACCAAGCCCAGCCGGTCCGAAGGCAGTGGACGAGGACGCTCCCATGGCGCCGAGAAGAGAAATTCCCTCACTGAATCCCCTCAATACCAAAGCCGCTTTGAGATTGTCGCCTCCTATGGTTCCCTTCAACCCGTCCACCAGCCCACATGCAAGAGCGACGCAGTTCTTGTACGCCCCCCAGAGCTCGGCGCCATTGGGATCATCTGCAGCTACCAAGAAGAGAGTCTCAGTGGATAATTTCTCTGATATCCTCTCAGCTACGCTTCGGTCATGACACGCTACAAGGGCTGTAGTAATGACTCCCCTGGCTACCTCTGGTGCGATTGTGGGGCCAGTCATCACGATAACTTGGTTCGATTTACCTGCCATATGAAGACGCTTCTCGATCGAGTCAGATATCAGTCCCGACCCACCTTCCTCCTCAGGAGCAAGCCCCTTTGCAAGGTCAAGCAGGACATGAGAAGGCCTCAGATTTGGGACGATTCTATCTACAATATCCAGTATGGCCCCACTAGGCAGGGAGAGTACCAGTATCTCACAAGACTCTACTACGTCAGAAAGCTCCATTGTGACTTGCAGGTCTGGAATTTCATATCCATCCAAGTACTTTTTATTCACCGAATCGGTCATCAGAGTCTCGTAAACCTCCTGCTCTATCGTCCACCCTAGGACGTTGTGGCCGTCTTCGCACCACACCTTAGCTAGGGCTGTGCCCCAGTTGCCCAGCCCGATTACCCCTATACGTGCCACATGTCACCGTCGCAAATGGGGGTTAAGACCCTATTCGATGGTTGGCCCTCCATACGTTGAGTTCTTGACTGATGAATGACCCCATGAGGTCAAGCAGGGGTACCCGAGTGGTCAAAGGGGCTGGGTTTAGGTCCCAGTGCGTAGTGCTTCGCAGGTTCAAATCCTGTCCCCTGCACCATATCTTCTCTAATATCGCCACATCGTTCTTAAGCTCGGGTCTGCCGTATCGGTAACATGACTAGAATGAATGTTATTATTGCCAGCTTGTTGCTAATCGCGACCTCTCTCTCGGGATGCATCACCGAAGAACTGGTTGATGATATACTAGGATGTATGGATGAGAACGCCGCCAATTACGAAGAAAATGCCACTTCTGAATTATTAGGTGACTGTATTTACATGGCTACCGCGGAGACTTTCATGGAAGCCATGACTGATATTGGAAGCATCGAGGATATGCTAGAAGACACTCCCAAGGCCGGTTACTCTCAGTCGATTTCATCGAGCGAGTGGAGTCAGGATTTGGGGATGCAGATGGATGTAGAGATAGAGGACATCGTAATGGCGGATCTTAATACCGACTCAGTCTACGTTCACAACTCAATGTCAATTGCAGGGCTATTGCAAATCGAATATACTCATGTGCAGGTCGGCGAGGTTGTCAATATCCACCTGTTGATGGGCGGAATGATGCTTCAAGGAGAGGCAACAACCGGCTCCTACCAAACCCGAGATGCAGCTCCCAATGTTCTGGAGGTAATAGCAGAACAAGCCGGACTCTTCAATGAAGAAGATGATGACGGCGAAGATGATGATGGGCCAGTCGAATCTGATGGTTTTCCAGAAGACGCAGTAATCACAATCACCATGAGTGATGATATGGAACACCAGACAATGACAATGGAATATACTGAGGATGGAGCAGAGATTACCACGACTATTCGCTTAGATCAGAATCAAGAACTTGTGTCGATGAGCGTGGAAAGCGATAACGGATCTGCGACCTCATCACTAACGCATGAGGTGATGTGGGGGGATGCGATAGTCATCGAGGTCGATGAGACTCTCCCAAGAACCTCGATTCCAGTTTGGTTTGATTCTGAGATATTCGACGATGTCAACGACCACGATGACCACGATGATGACGACTCAGAAGAGATGTTCCCATGCGATGGTGGGAATACGTGGATCCCTTGGGATTGGGTAAATAACGGCTATGAAGATTGCGAGGACGGTTCCGATGAGTACGACGATGATGGATCAGATTCCGATAACGAGTCAGGCATGTGGATGTGTGACAATGGCGAAGAAATACCTGAGGATTGGGTGAATAACGGCTATGAAGATTGCGAGGACGGTTCCGATGAGTAC
>CAXHFZ010000179.1:0-2809 GCA_964016325.1 uncultured Candidatus Poseidoniales archaeon
CAGATGTGTATAAGAGACAGAAGTGCAATAGCCTTGGACTCAAGGGAACGATTCTTCTAAGTCACAACGGAATCAATTTCTCTCTCGCTGGAAAAAAGGAATCAATTGATGAATATACACTATTCTTGGAAGAAGATGAGAGACTAAGGGGAATTCCTACGCATGTGTCAAATTCAGACTACCAACCATTTCGCAGAATGCTGGTCAGACTCAAAAGGGAGATTATCTCACTCGGAATCGATGAAATTAGACCTGCTGATAATGAAGCTAATTATATCCAACCAATTGAATTTAAGAGATGGCTTGATGAGGGCAGAGATATGATTGTCCTTGATACTCGAAACGACTACGAGCTTAGGGTTGGAACCTTCGAAAATGCCGTAGACCTTGATATCAAGTCATTCAGAGACTTCCCCAATGCAGTGGAAGAGCTCGTATATGACAAATCAACTCCTGTGGTAATGTTCTGCACGGGAGGGATAAGATGCGAGAAAGCGAGCATTGTAATGGAGAGGAAAGGTTGGGAAGACGTTTATCAAATCAAAGGTGGGGTTTTAGGGTACTTTAGAGCAACTGGAGGCTCTCATTGGAATGGAGACTGCTTCGTATTCGATCAACGTGTGGCACTCGACAAGAATCTTCATGAGGCCGATCATGAGATGTGTTTTAAGTGCAGGGAGCCCCTTTCTCCTGAGGATCTAGAATCTGACAAATATTCTGTTGAGGAGTATTGTCCGTTCTGCTATGATAGGTTGGTTGGTCTGGCATGAAGAAGATCAATCTCTCTGAGAAGCTATCAGAGTTCACGGATCATTGGTCTCCAAAGATAATCGCTGAGATGAACAACTACCAATTCAAGCTAGTTAAGATAGAGGGAGATTTCATTTGGCACAATCACGCTGACACTGACGAGACTTTCATTGTCCTTGAAGGGTCGATGTTCATTGAGCTAGAGGACGAGACAGTTGAATTGAATGAGGGAGAGATGTACGTAGTTCCTAAAGGCGTGAATCACAAGCCATATGCTATTGAGGAGTGCAAGGTAATGCTAGTAGAGCCCAGAGGTGTACTGAATACTGGAAATATCAATAATGATTTGACTGCATCTAACAATGAATGGATTTAGACTGGCTCTTCCTTCAAAGTTAGGGTTAATTGCAGTAAAACCGCCAAAAAGAATATCAAGCCCGCGACTCTGAAGCAGGTATGGTAGGACCAGAGCCCGGACCCCTCGACAGTTTCGGACCAGATCACTGCTGATAGGAGTGGCCCTATTATTCGAGCCAGGGCCCCCAGTCCCTCTTGGGCCCCCATGATAGTACCAAGCTCGTGGCCCCCTTGCTTGGATGCGAATGTCAGAAGTGAACTTTGGGTGGGGGAGTAGATTCCGTTCCCAATCGCGAATGCTGCGCAGAATGACCAGAAAATCAGCATGGGCATGTCTGCCGAGGAGTATGGTATGCTTGCGATTCCGATTCCGGTCAGCACGGTCCCTGCCAGCATCAACCCTCTGAGGCTAAACCTTCGGACCAGGGGCCGAATTAGGCCACCCTGGACGACGACGCCAACTAACCCGATGAATGCGAACACCCAGCCGTTTTCTCTCTCGCTCCAACCAAGTCCTCCGCTTTCCGGTTCCATAGAAGTGAACAGTATGAAAGTTCCATGCATCATGGTGAAACCAACTAGGAACAGGAAGTTCACATTGACTAGGGCGGAGATGTTTGGTAGACGTAACACCGATGCGATGCTCGTGAAGGTCGCGCCCAGTTGCGAAATCGGGGACTTCTCCGACTCGGACCTCGATTCCTTTGGCAGGCTCTCTGGGAGCATGAAGGACGCCAGTATCAGGGCTATCGCTGACATGGCGCTTGAGAAGAGGCAGGGGAGCAAGTAGGGGTAGTCCGACCAGAACTGGGTGTCGAAAGGGCCCCCTATGCCCGTGGCTGGGTCGGACAAGACCCCTCCCAAGAACGGTCCGATCATGAAACCCAAGCCGAATGCCGCACCCAGCATGCCCATCCTTCCAGCCACCTGGTCATCCTCGCTGATATCCCCAATGTACGCCTTGGCGACGGCAATGTTGCCGTTCCCAGCGCCAGCTAGGAACCGGTCGATTATGGCCATGGTCAGGCTACCGGATAATCCAAAGACGATGAAGAAGAGGGAGTTTGCCGCCAGGCCGAACATCAGAACGGGCCTCCTGCCTATGCGATCCGAAATTGATCCCAGGATTGGCGTCGAAATAAACTGGGCTAGGGAATAGGTCGCAATGACTATGCCAACCCAGAAGTCTCTGGAGCCGGTGTCAACAATTCCCTCTGCTGATGCCAGGTCCTGGACGAAATAGGTAAGGAATGGTATCACCAGAGTCAGGCCTAGCATGTCGACGAAGACGACAAGGAACAATATCGTCATCGGCGAGCGTCTACTGATTTTTGAACTCAAGTAGATCACTCCGAGGGGATAAGAGAAAGATTCCTATCCCGTGTCGTGATCTCAGCATAAATTCCAGCTACAAACTCCTCCATTGGAACTCCATTAAGTTGTTCGCCCCCTCTTGACCTAATGGAAACAGTCCCATTTTCAGTCTCTTCATCGCCAATAATGACCATGTATGCGGGCCTCATTTTTCTGTGAGTCCTTATCTTCTTTCCTACTGTATTGTCCGAATCATCAACTTTCACTCTCACTCCAGATTCGTATAATGTATTGGCAACAGTGGCGGCGTGAACCTTATGCTTCTCTGATATTGTTATGATTTGAACTTGAACTGGTGATAGCCAAGTGGGGAAATTGCCCGCCCAAT
>CAXHFZ010000180.1:0-2807 GCA_964016325.1 uncultured Candidatus Poseidoniales archaeon
CAGACGAGGTGTCCCCGTTGCAGAATATCCGATATTCAGTTGGGTGGTATGTCCTCAGAGAACGAGGAAAGCCCTCCTCGTTCATGTAGTTGTACATTGGGTAACCCTTCTGATTTGCCTTGCCCGGGCTGAAGCCGTTAGCCACAGTCACGGTCTCGGGAACGAATGCAGGGAACAAGTCAATCGGTTTACCCTTCTTCCCGTTGAATGAGTGAATAACTGCTCTGAGTAGGTTGATGTGTGGCTTGATGTTGAAGAGCATCCCTCCAAGGAATAGAGATTGCTTAATCACGGCCTTTGAGTCTGGGTAGCATTCCACTTGGTAGGAGTCGAGAAGCGAGTCATCGGAGAATCCTTTACTCACCAAATCGATTTTCTCAACCAGATTGGAGGTATTGCGTATACCCATGTTGAGGCCCTGGCCTTGGAAGGGAGAGGTCTGATGGGTGGCATCACCGATTGTGAACATATTATTTACGCGCCAGTTTTGCGATATCAGGGAATTGAATTTGTAAACGGTAGATCTGACGATTTCCACATCCTCTGGGTTCAGATACGGATCGATCAGCTCATGGATAGAGTCAGGGGACTGTATCTTTGTGTAATCGTCCCCTCTCTTCAAGGCGAATTCGAATCTGAAAGTGTCGTTGTAAGTCCCATGATTCTTCCCTTCACAAATTAGGAAGGTTGTCGGCCTCTTTCCCTGTGGATCGATTATTTGGTGTCCTCCGGCATCGAAATCCTTACCAGGACGCAGTGCGGACCTGGGCGCCTTTATGTCAACGATCAGAAAGTGTATCGACTTTCCAAGGGACTTCAGCTCGGCACCCATCTGCTTTCTGACGAAGCTGCCCCCTCCATCGGCCCCGAGGAGGTATTTTGCTGAGATTTCAAACGACTCCCCTGAAGACAGCTCCTGAATCTTGATGAAGCTCAGATCGTCCTCCCAAAGGACAAGCGCCTCATGCCCGTAGAATGTGGTTATCCCGTCACGAGCCTCAATGCTTGTCCTGAGCAATCTCTCAAGTTGCGGTTGATTGAACCAGCTTACGAATCCAAAGTTGTCATTGTCTAGGATCTTCCCATCAATGACAGGTGGCTGCATTAACCCAAACGGCTCGTCCATCTTGTCCTTATTGAGTACATAACCAACATGTATTGCGGGCGTGAACTCAAACTCACTCCACAACTCTGGCCCCAGAAGCTCCTCCACTAGGCCCATACTGAACCCGTTCAGAGCGATAGCCCTCGGGAATGGGTAAGGGACAGTATTCCTCTCCACGAGGGCCACATTGAAACCCCTGGACTCCAGCAAGAGCGAGGCGATTGATCCCACTGGCCCACCACCGATTATCACCACGTCATATTGGTTGTTCACGCGTCCCCCTCCCACAGGTAGTCAATGTACTCCTCACGGAGGACCCTCTTTATCGGTTTACCTGTTGATCCGAGCGGTAGCTCATCGACCATCACAACCGCATCTGGTATCTGCCACTTGGCCACTCTGTCCTCAAAGAAGGACAGAACCTCAGTCTCTGTGGGCATCTCGTCTTCCACAGCCTGTGCTATAATTATCGGACGCTCGGTCCACTTTTTGTGATTCACTCCAATTACCGCGGCGTCATGGATAAGTGGGTGTTGTCTGATGATCTCCTCAAGCAGAATCGAGCTGATCCACTCGCCCCCTGACTTAATCAGGTCCTTGGAACGGTCCGTTAGCGTCAGGAAACCGTCCTCGTCTATCGTCCCGACATCCCCGGTGTTGAACCACCCCTCGTCATCTGTGGCTGGCGCCTCATGTGACATGTACCTCTCAACCACCGTTGCTCCCTTGACATACAGGCTCCCCTCGGAGACCCCGTCATTCGGTAGCTGGTTGCCCTCTTCATCGACAATTTTCAGCCTCATGGCCCAATGGGGCCTCCCAGCGCTGCTCATCTGCTCTAATTTCGCATCACCATCCAGCGCCACGTGCTTCCCTAGTGGGGAATTGACAGACCCCAGAGGACTTGTCTCTGTCATCCCCCAACCATGAATCAACCTAATGCCATGTGATTGATCGAACTCGTTTATCATCCAGCCCGGGACCGCTGTCCCTCCAGAAAGGATCCGCTCTACGGAATCCAGAGACGCACCTGTGTCTCTCAGAATTTCTAGGACCTCCTCCCAGATTGTAGGGATAGCGAGCGCCATTGTGACCCGCTCTTGGTCCATGAGCTCGATGAGGCTCTGACCGTCCAGATTAGGACCAGGCAGTACAAGCCTGCATCCAACCATTGCAGACGCGTACGGGACACCCCACGCATTCACGTGAAACATCGGTACGACAGGCATCACAGTGTCTGTGGCACTGAGGCAGAAGCTGTCTGGAAGACTCACCACGCTAGCGTGTACGACTATTGATTTGTGCGAGTAGAGGACCCCCTTTGGGTCCCCTGTAGTACCGGAAGTGTAGCACACCACAGCCGCATCATCCTCATCAAGATCCGGCCATTCGTAATCGGGATCACCCGTCTCGAACAAGTCTACCAGGAACTTGAAGCCGTTCATCCTCGCCGCAATCTCGTTCTGCTTTGGGCCCGTGATGTATATGTTCTCGACTGTCTCGAACAGGTGCCTGTGACCGATCAGTATCCCAACGTAAGCGGGGTCCACGAACAGTGCCTTGTCGCCTGCGTGATTGATGATATACACTACCTCATCTGGGAAAAGCCGGGGATTTATGGTATGAGCAATCCCTCCGAAACCCGAGATCGCATACAGCAGCTCTAGGTGGTCACAAGTGTTGGGGGCTATCGTACCAACCC
>CAXHFZ010000181.1:0-2770 GCA_964016325.1 uncultured Candidatus Poseidoniales archaeon
TCGATGAGAGTTTCATGAGCCTTGATGTCCATAGATGACATCTCGTCATCTTCAATTACAATTCTCCTGGAGGCATAGAGAAGCCATTCAGCCAATTCCACGCGACTCCGAAGATCACCCGGCTGAACTCCCCACTCCTTCTCAATCGAGCTCATGGTTTCCTCCTCCATCCAAGACTGTAGTACCAATGCGCCCTTCATGCGTCTATCCTCATCATGATCTACTGCAGTGCCTAGCATCTCTCGTTCATGAATGTGTAGTGATGATTGAACTCTATCATAATCAGATTTTCTGAGCCATAGTGGTAGGAAGTCAGGAGTACAAGCAACCAGATGAAGCAAACTCATGGGCGAGACCTGTAAGAAATCATCATGTCCAGATAATACCGACATTGCCTTTCCTAGACCATCCCTTAGTATTCTTCCAGATAGTGGATTGAGGTACAGTCTGGAAATCCTCGCCCCAAGCGGGGTGGCTGAGTATGTCATAGTCTGAGATTCAGAAGAATTAACGACATCTTCGCTTATTGAAATCGCTTTCTTGAAGCCGAAAATGGGAGGACCACTCCTTCTCCTCTCGAATCTTTCCGGCTCCCTTTGATTTGATAATTCAATTCCAAGGACCGACGCTGCAGAATTAGCCCATGAAGGAACTTCATCTAACCAGTCCTCCTTGACATCAGAGGATGGCTGTTCATCATGAATCTTTTGAGCTACCAGATCAGAATCTCCTTCTCTTGTTAGCATCCCATTTTCTACCAACCAGTGTATTGCTTCATCTAACCTATCTGCTAGAACCTCGGTTCTCATTTGGGTAGCCAGGAAAGTACTTCCAAAGAATCTTCCAATAGAATATCTATCGGTCAGCACCCCACTAGAAATCAGTGATAGGACATGAGTGAGTAAGGCAGGATCCTCAATAGCATTATTTGCCATCGGATTTGCTAATTTAGAAGTCACATCTTCTGGCTCTCCCTCTAGGTAAAGATTGACTAATTTATCCTCTTCATCAGGATCCTTTGAAAGAATCCATGCATCTCCATATTCGTCGTATTTTGGACGCCCAGCTCTGCCTAGCATCTGCCTGATTTCCATTACTGAAAGTGGCATAGAAGCGCTGGCAACTACACTCCACCTCCTGTAATCTCTTATGACAACTCTTCTAGCTGGAAGATTTACTCCCTGAGCGAGGGTAGGTGTGGCCACTATACACTGTAAATCTCCTTTCTTGAAGGAATCCTCAATGATCTTTCTTTGCCTTTGAGTTAGGCCTGCATGATGAAATCCAACACCGCCCTTTATTGAATTAGAGAGTGATTTTCCAGTTGAGGTTCCCTCTCCGCCAGATATTATCTTACGTGAAATAGAATCCCAAATTTCCAGTGAATCATCTTTGATTTCACTGGACTCTCCTTCTACAGTCTTCAGTAGATATTCAGAAAGAACTCTTGCTTCCTTGACCGCTGACGCCCTTGAAGACACGAAAACTAGTAGTTGCCCACCCATAGAAACAGTATCCATGAGAACGGCTTGGAGCCTCTTATTTTTACTTCCGGAAAGCCTTCTTTTCTTGTCGATTGAATCAGTATCCTCGGCCCCCTCGATTCTGTGTATACTGACATCTAAATCTGTCATAATGCCACAATGCAATGGTATTGGCCTCCAATCTGACTTTACATGAGTCGCTCCTAACCAATCTGAGAGCTTCTCAGAATTTCCGACTGTTGCAGATAGCGCGATAATCTGCGCATCAGGCCTTACATGCATAATTCTGGATAAAGTTACTTCCAGAGTGGGCCCCCTACTGTAGTCATTCAATAAGTGAAACTCATCCGAAACTACAACACCTAGATTCTCTAGAAATCCAGACCTAGTCCTAAGAATAGAATCAAGCTTCTCACTCGTACAAACTAGGATGTCCGAATTTTCCACACCTGATGACTCTCCTCCTCTGTCCCCAATAGCCAAGCCAACAGAAAGCCCAACAGATTTCGCAATCTCGGTTAGATCTTCGAATTTCTCATTTGCTAGAGCTTTCAGTGGGACAATATAGGCTCCTCTCATTCCCTTCATATCCCCAATTAGTCGATTTATCATCCCCAAGTATGCTACCAAGGATTTTCCACTGGCCGTTGGTATAGTAAGCATCAAATTTTTACCCTTCAAAACAGGAGTCAAGGCTTCAGCTTGTGGGGGAAAGAAGCTATTTATTCCCCAATTATTTTTCAAGAATTTAGTTATTCTTGGATCGATACCAAAGCTATCCAGCCCATTGCCTGATTCCGCCACGACTATGCTTAATGTCGGATGTTCTAAAGGATGCCGAGGGTAATGGGCTAATTCCATCGATGATAGGCAGGATGACCTTCAGTAACTGCTACGAAAAGCCCCTCCCCTGTCGCGCAAACCTTCCCCTCACATGTCAGACTCATCTTCACCTTAGCTCTGTCAGAGCTTAGCTCCACAACCTCAGAATTTATCTTGAGTAGTTTGTCATTTGGAGTCGGCCTTCGAAGGCTTACACTGTAAGAGGCAGTAACCGTACATGGGGGGGCAGTACTTCCTTCGTTATCCATTATTGCTACAGCTGCAGTCCAGTTTCCATGACAGTCAAGGAGTGCTCCCAGTATTCCCCCATTTACCATGCCAGGAAATGCTTGATGATGGTCCTCCGGATTAAATTCCATGTACAGTCCGTTTTCCGTTCTGAAGGATCTAATTTTCAGCCCTTTAGTATTGGCTGGACCACACCCGAAACATATGCTATTGGG
>CAXHFZ010000182.1:0-2755 GCA_964016325.1 uncultured Candidatus Poseidoniales archaeon
CACGACGTCATTCGTCGGCAGCGTCAGATGTGTATAAGAGACAGCTACAGTATGACCGTTCAATGCAGCTATCACGAGCTTGGGGGTCTGCTCTAATCGTGATAGGGTCTCATTGGCATGAAGACAGAAGAAATACTTGTATCTTGGACTTAATTTGTTCAGATACTTGATACTGGCACCAGCAGAGAAGAACTTTTCACCATAGCCTGTGATTAGAATAACAGAGACATCATCGTCAAATCTCGCACTCAGTATCGCATCATCAATATCATGCCACATTTCTCTAGTGTAGGTGTTAACTGGGGTTTTACCCTCTGCAAGAGGATCGCCAGCAGAGTCAGAACACAGTTCTATTATGGCTACACCGTTATTGGTTACTCCATAGTTCACCAGCTTATTCTTCATCGGCTCAAGTTCGGGCCATGACGTCATGTCCTTTCCAATGGGGGTGGCCATATCAATCAAACGGAGAGCTCCGGTGAGTCAAGCATCGCTATCTGGGAAAGATACGGAACCTCCCGTTTTCTTAACTTGCTTCCACTGCTCTCCAATTTCAACAGCCTCATTACTCTGTTCCCAAGAGTCTCTTTTTAAAGATCCACGAAAAGGCATCCTTGTCACCATCCTTCCATCGGACATCTTTTTCCTCTTGAGCATGAATATTTTCGCAATTGGCCAAATCATCTTTCTGATTATTCCGGGAGTGTATACCCAGCGCATAAATTCCAAACCATCCCCCTTCTTTTCTTGATCTTTCATCCAATATTCTGCAACCTTTTTGAATCCTCTATCGCCAATCCTATTCATGAGGAATCGATTAGTGGCACTGACCTTTATCAGTGGAACCAATTGTTTCCTAATTTCTTCTTCATAGTCACATTCGCCGAGTATTGATTTAGCTGCAAGAGTTCCGCTGGTTATGGCATATCTCATCCCAAAACCCCACATAAAATCTTGAAGCCCACCCGCCTCTCCAACGTAATACCTGCCCTCATGGAGATACCTATCAGGTATGGAAAAATCCCCTTTGCCTCCGACTCTCTTTATTGGTTTCCTATTCAATTCATAATGCTCCTCATACCATGCTATGGTTTCGTTGAGGTATCTTCCACTCTTCTTTTGTTTTCTCCAGAGACAAGTACAAATGAGTCCAATACCATCAATGATGATTAGGTACGAGTAAGCTCCCGGGGCCAGTTTATCATTTAATTGGAAAGAGACGTGATTCGGATGATCTGTATGAAAAATCTCTCCAAATGCTACAGCACTGGATTCCTTTGGTCCTGCCGCAATGATCTGGCAATCCTGAGGATCCCTCTTTGAATTGTAATGTAATTTAGCTCCTGCAGCAATTGCCATCCTCTTGAAGGCCTGATCTATACAGTGATCATCAGTTCCCCTCTCGACCACCCTGAATGCAATACCTTCTGTTCTTGGTTGCGTAATCACATCATCTGGGTGTATGAGATCAACCACACTGAAGGCATCAGATTTGAAAGACTCAGGATCTAGGCCCCAATCACGCATATCTTCAAAAAAATCATTTCCGGTT
This sequence comes from uncultured Candidatus Poseidoniales archaeon, assembly GCA_964016325.1. Taxonomy (GTDB): domain Archaea; phylum Thermoplasmatota; class Poseidoniia; order Poseidoniales; family Thalassarchaeaceae; genus MGIIb-O5. The sequence goes on from CAXHFZ010000182.1 coordinate 1,553, forward strand.
GTCCAATTTTCTAATCCTTGAAAATCTCCATCGAATCTCGCACCGCTGTCTGCTCTGATTTCGTGGACATGAACTTCAATACCCGCTTTAGCCAATACAGTAGCGGCGGATAGTCCCGATAGGCCAGCTCCCAAAATGTGCACGGCTCCGCTTTCCACGGATATCCGACTTATGCCATACGCTTCAACAGTTGGGTTCCATCCGCCTAATTCAAGTCGAGTAAGGGGATGCGCAACTATGTCAGTACACATTTCAGTTGAGGCACAGACCCTTAATCCAGACTCTCTAAGGACAATTCTAGAAACCGAAGACTGCGGGAGTATTGTCTCATTTATCGGAATCACTAGGGGGCAGGAGCGTGGCTCTAAGGTGGAGAGATTAGAATTTGATCACTGGGGAAAAGAGCTACCCGTTGTTCTTGAACAAATTGGAACTAATGCTATTTCTGAGTTTGATATTAATTCAGTAGTAATCGCACACAGGGTAGGATTAGTATTGCCATCGGAACCCATAGTTTGCATACATGTCGCATCACCTCACAGAGCTCCAGGATTTGAAGCATGCTCGTGGATAATGGATGAGTTGAAGTCACAAGCCCCCCTATGGAAGAAAGAGATCACATCAGACGGTGAGTCTTGGAAATCTGGCTTGGGCTGAATGATAAATTCATGCAAACACGGGCCTCCAGATTACCTATTAGTAGGCCCCCCCTCCCGGTATTGGTAACATGGTCGACAAGAGAGTTGGCATTGTGGATGTTGGCTCCAAGAAGATGATTTTCAGGGAAGCCAAGGCCACGGGAATCGTCAGACTTTCCAAGGCCAGCCTGAATATTGTCACCAATGGTAAGTCGATTAAAGGAGACGTTAGAGAAGCATCTACAGTTGCGGCTATTCAAGCTGTCAAAGAGACGCCTCGGATGATACCTCACTGCCACACAGTTCCAGTTGAGGGGTGTTCAGTTCAATGGGAGATTGAGCCAACTGGTTTGAGGTGTACAGTGATTGTGAGCACACACTGGACGACAGGAGTAGAGATGGAGGCCCTATGCGGGGTAAGTGCGGGACTTCTCTGTGCATTTGATATGATCAAATCAACCGAGAAAGACTCAAATGGACAATATTTGGATACATCTATCGAAGGAATTAGAGTTTTGTACAAGAAGAAAGGTGAGCCGCACAATTGAATGACCAGTTACTCTTC
>CAXHFZ010000183.1:0-2745 GCA_964016325.1 uncultured Candidatus Poseidoniales archaeon
GCTAATTTTGGAAAGGATATCTTAGATGGAACCTTGTCGGAAATTTTTAACATCAATTCTATCGCAGCTTCTGAGATATCTCTATTCAGATACAGTATTCCACCTTCTGACCTTAGCAATCTCCTTGCGGCCTCTCGTAAAGAGTCGGCATAACTGGCCATATGCATGCGAGGTACACGTAACTATTGAATGGTACTTCACATTCGGAGGTACGTGGGACTAGGCTGGAAGATATTTGCAAGGCCGATTATCTCAAGATTGGACTCAGAGAGATCCCACGATTTGGCTCTCTCTACACTATCTAAATTTGACAGGTCACTATATGGCAAGTCATTACTTAGTGGAATGTATCAGTCTCCAGAACTCCCATTGCACGTCCTGGGCAGATTATTCCATCATCCATTAGGCCTAGCCGCTGGCATGGATAAGGGTGCCAAGGCACTTAGCGCATGGCCAGCCCTAGGTTTTTCTTGGATAGAATATGGTGGAGTGACGAGATTCCCCCAAGATGGAAACCCCAAACCTCGAATGTTTAGAGCTAATTCTGAGATGGCATTAGTAAACAGCATGGGATTCAATAACCCTGGCGCTTCTTCAGTCAGGGATTCATTGGTAACAAGATATGCTTCTGGTAATTGGCCGAATGTACCAGTAGTTGCTAATATTGGGAGGTCAAAGAAAGTCAATAATGAGCAGGCTCCATTAGATTACGCTTCTACACTAGACACACTCTGGAATCATGCCGACATGTTCGTACTGAATGTTTCATCTCCAAATACTCCCGGCCTCAGAGATTTACAACATGAAGGACTGCTCACAGAAGTTCTAGGAGAATGCGCTGGAATAAGGAACAGATACGAATCTCATAAGCCAATCCTGCTTAAGGTATCACCCGACTGCTCTGATGATCAAATTATGGAGATTTCTGACATAGCATCTAGGAATGGACTAGACGGAATTGTAGCTACAAATACGACAATTACGAGGCCTGAACCAAGCAATACTCAATCTAGAATCGCATTTTCACAGAATGGTGGCGTCTCGGGGAGGCCTCTTCAGAAGAGGTCCTTAGAAGTAATATCCAATCTTTATGAGCATAGCGATGGAGATATGACTATAGTGGGGGTTGGTGGAATTGACTCACCTGATAGCGCATGGAAAGCAATAACATCCGGTGCGAGTTTAATTCAGTTGTATTCTGCCTTGGTTTTCAACGGACCGGGAGTTACGTCCAGTATTGTCAGGGGACTCAAGAAGAAGGTTTCAGAAAACGGCTTTAGCGGTATTTCAGAAGCTATCGGTTACGCCCATCGCAGATGATTACTCAGAAACTGTCTTCAAGTAAACTCCAGTCCATTATTCATGGCTCTGTCAAGAACCAACAGGCTACTTGCCGTAGGCGGTTCGATTTTGGTTCTAGTAGTTATGATGCTGGCTACAGTAGACCCCCAGACTCAATACTTCGTAGATGAAGTAATGGAAAATCCTGAAGACTTCGAAGGACAAGTACATCTCAGGGGTAAAATTGCCAATGGTTCAATCGATTCTGAGAACTACACATTCACACTTATGGGCATAGAACATGGACTGTTTGTAGATTTCTCTGGAACTGCAGTTCCAGATGGCTTCAACGAGGGAAAAACAATTGCCGTGAAAGGGGAGCTAGTGTATGACTCGGGAGCTTGGATCCTTGAAGCAAAAGAGATTCAAACTGGATGTCCATCGAAGTACGTATCAGCAGAGTGACTCCCGATTCTTTGAAATGGACACTCTCTCCCCGACATATGGGCTAGGGGGGGTGTTGACGTACTCTATTTTTCACAAATCGTCGATAATGGTGACCTGAAGTCCGAGGGCGGCGTAAACGAGCCATTGTGGACTCGTCGGTTAACTACGACGCCTCGCCCCCAAGAGATGCAGGTTGTTGGAATGATGATCCGGAGGGAACATCAGACCCTCCTAAGCCCGGGAACCAGGTCAGGCGCGGAAGCGAGCAGCCCGACCGGGGATGCTGGATGCCTTGGGGAAGCGGGGCTGAGAAGACTGACGTAAAACCCGCATTGATGACGAACGTCCACCGAGGACATGCCCAATAACCTACTCTAGATTATCGTCCAATCCGCCCATATTACAAATTAAGTAAAAATGTTCTTTTGAAACAGGTTGGACAGACAATCGCTGTCCTTTCCTTAGTAGTGGCATACTCTCCAAAGCACCATTAGATCTTAATTCTGGTAGGCTTATTGCATTCAAATCATGTAAAGGCTCAATATCAACCATTACCCACCTAGGATTTTCAGCAGAAGCCTTTGGATCGAAATATTTTGAGTTTGTATCCTGAGCTGTAAAATCGGGATATGCATCCTTACAAACTCTGGCCACTCCAGCGATGTGAGGTGGCTTACAATTTGAATGATAAAATAGAACTAAATCTCCTACGGACATATCGTCCCTCATAATGTTCCTGGCCTGATAGTTTCTGACGCCATCCCAATGGGTACGACCATCGATTTTTAATTGATTCCAAGGGTAAACATGTGGCTCACTCTTCATCAGCCAGTATCTCGTCATAATTGGCCGTGGGGGAGTATACAAATCAACGTTTCACCACGCATCTTCTGTAGAGCCCAGTATTATTGCCGCGTCAATTGTATCCGCTTCGTCTCTAGCTATTGCTCTCCGAAGACCAGCGGTTTTTACCATTGTACTGACTCCCCCGGTTAAGCCCAAATTCGCCTTTATCAT
>CAXHFZ010000184.1:0-2711 GCA_964016325.1 uncultured Candidatus Poseidoniales archaeon
CACGACGTCATTCGTCGGCAGCGTCAGATGTGTATAAGAGACAGTCTATTACCTGAGCAATTGACCTCAGGCGCTCTATCCTATCACCAGAGCTCAGAATTGTAGCTACAGTAACGTACCATGATCCATCGATTACCATACCCAGAGCGCCCATCCCCAGTAGTGTACCGATACTGACGTCCGCCTCAATGAAAGGAGCATATAGAGCTAGCATCCATGCCAGAATCTTTGGGTTGAAAAGCGCAATCATGAATCCTTGGATGAAGCCAGTAAAGTCAGAGCCCATGCCCTCATTCGAGACATCGTGAGTCTTAGGTCCCTTCAAAGAGCTCTGGACGAATCTAGTCCCGAGCCACAATAGTATTGCTACTCCTCCCCAGTGAAGAGCCAATTGAGCTCCATCGTGCAGGGATAGTGCGGTGGCCAATCCAAGGGCCGCAAGAAATGCGTAGATTCCGAAACCTATGCCATGGCCAATTCCAGTCGCCACTCCCTGACTGCGGCCACCTGAAATTGTGTTACTCAGAATCACTGCCAGGGATGGTCCAGGACTGATGGCCCCCAGAGTGAATACCATCGCTAGTGCGGCCCATGCCTCTGGGGACATCTGAGTTCCTCAGGAGTACATCGACTCGATCTCAGTTGACCAGTTCTCCCGGATCTGCTTCCTCCTAATCTTCAGAGTTGGAGTAAGCTCTCCATCATCAACGCTCAAGTCTCTGGGTAGGACGGTGAATTTCTTGACTTGTTCGGGATTGCTGAATCTTCCATTAAGCTCGTTAACAGCGGTTTCCAACTGCTTGTATGTCTCACTGCCCACCGCGGTGTATTCTGACAGGTCATGACCTAGCTCAGCAAGCTTCGCTAACTGCTTGGCAGGATCCTTGGGAACTTCTGTTGCACCATCCAGGCCATGCACATCTCTCAGTATGGCACCCACATCAAGTGTGAAGAGGGCGCTGCAGTACTTTCTGTTGTCACCAATCAGCATACATTGCGACACAACGGGGATGGACTTCATCGTCTCCTCAATAACCAATGGGGCTATGTTCTTACCAGCCGAGCTCACGTAGATTTCCTTCAGTCGACCTGTGACGTAAACGAATCCGTCCATATCCATCTTGCCCAAATCTCCAGACTTAAGCCAGCCATCCTCTGTCATTGTAGCAGCTGTAGCCTCCGGATCCTTGTAATAACCCGGCATAATGTGCCTTCCACTGAATTGGATTTCTCCGTTGCCGTCTTCATCAGGGTCGGCTATTCTAAGCCCAGTTCCGTCAAACGGCTTCCCTACTGAGCCTATCCTATTGTGAGCTGGAGATCCTAAAGTGGCGCCAGCAGTGGTCTCAGTCATGCCATATCCCTCAAACAAAGGTACTCCAAGCTTCCCGAACAACTTCAGAATGTCCGGATTTATTGGCGCGGCACCAGTGACGGCAAATTTAACATTAGTAAAACCAATTTTCTCTTTCGCCTTCTTCTTGATAATTCCTCCCAATACAGGTATGCTCAATAACCAGGCGGGAGGGAGTCCTGCGACTAGATTACTGTACACCTTCTCATATATCCTTGGTACCCCGATGAAAAGATGGGGCATTACTTCTTTGCAATAATCAATAGAATGAAGTGGGTTATCCACGACAGTCATATGCATTCCATCCCTAATCCATTTGTGATTGTCTGCCACTTGTCCGAAAACGTGAGCACAAGGAAGCCAAGAAACGTAGGTGTCACCCACGTCATATTTTGCCAGTTTATCGATGCATTCCAACTCGTAATCGAAGTTATCGTGCGTCAGAACAACCCCCTTTGGATTTCCAGTAGTTCCGCTTGTGTAGATTAGTGCAGCAGTATCCGAGGGCTTGATCCCTGAAACCCTCTCCATAACCATATCATCAGATATTTCTGATCCTATCGACATGAAACTATCCCAGTCATGAGCCTTGGGGTGATCGATGGATTCCATCCCAATCATGGAAACAACCGCCTCTACTTTTTCTAACGAGGGCATTGCCTTCTCGAGTCGCTTCGTGCACATCTTTGCTGGATCTCCGTTGTCCATAGGATTTGTCCCGACAAAAACCACTTTCGAGTCCGAGTTACCGACTACCCACTCGACTTCCTCAGGAGAGCAGGTATGGTAAACACCTACAGCTGCTCCGTTGCAGAAATTGGCAGCCGCATAAGCCGCATACCATTCCATTCTGTTGTATGAGTAGATACTGAGGTTATCTCCGGGCTCGAAACCCAAAGCAATCAGTGACTTGGCCATTTTCATGGTGCAATTGTAAAAGTCTGACCATGAGCTCCTGATCCATTTTCCAGAGCTATCTTTCCAGGAAAGAGCATCATTATCTGGCATATTTAGGGCGTTTGAAATCAGGTACTCGGGCGTCGTCTTGGCGTCCATGAAGTATCACGGGACATTAGACGACTTAACTCTTTACCAGTGGAAAATGGCCCCATTTCAATTATATCACGGAATAACGGATCTAACGTTTTCGCGCCAATCCGCGCCCCCATTGCGAATAGCCAGGGGGGAAGCGGGAGAGGGGTGCCAGCACCCCTTTACGACGACTCCACTGCCTCTCAGTGCATTGGTAGCTCTCTTCTCAGCGAACTTTCCAATGCCAATTACCGTATCGGCATCTAGAATCTCCACTACCTGTCTCTTATACACATCTCCGAGCCCACGAGACTCAGTAGGATCT
>CAXHFZ010000185.1:0-2708 GCA_964016325.1 uncultured Candidatus Poseidoniales archaeon
AGGCTACCTCTTCATCAACCTCTCTTGCGACGCGAATCCCTTCTTCAACATCCACGACGAAGAAGAAACACATTCCTATCAAGATTGGAACTACTACACTCAGAAGCCCCATTCTGCTATCCATAGAGGCGGCCACTATTGCATAGACTATTGGCCCTAGGACCGATACTGCCTTCCCTATGAAGGCGAAGAACCCAAAGAACTCAGTAGTCTTAGACCTGGGTATCAGCATACTGAAGAGACTTCTGGATAGAGCCCCTGCAACTCCCATAACCATTCCAAACGTCATTCCCAGTATTATCCACTGTAGGTTAATTCCTATCCCCAAAGGCTCCCAGACATTGCCCCTTAGCAAGTTAGGCCACCAGTCTATTGGCCCTCCTTCGATAACTGTGGGATGATCAATACCAACTGAAGAGGCCCCATCTAATGCTCCTCCACGGAAGGAGAAGGAGAATCTATGTTGTGTACTATTTTCCATCCTAAGGACAAGTAGTGAGGACTCTTCCAGACTAAGTAAGGGACGCTCGTTGTCGCCCGATTTCAGGAATTGCAGGAATGCCTCCCTGAACTCTTCATCCCCCTCTCCTGACTCACTAACCCAACCGTCTACTCCCCGATTGTATAGTGTTGAAAGTTTGTATGAATCCTCTTCCTGATCCCAATCATAACGGAAGTCATACCTCTCGTGGTCCCCCTCCAATTCAAGTGGTGCAAATCCTACTCCCAGAACCGACACAACACAGAATATCGCCAGAGCCCCACCTAGAATATTCTTGTTACTGTACCTACTAGCTAGAGAACCACCTATGATAGTCATTGGAATAGCAACTATATTGGCAGAAAGAAGAAGAACGAAGTTCATGCTGAAGTCAATCCTCAATACGGAATCTGCATATGCCGCGGCTAATCCTCCAATCGCATTTACTCCATCATAGAATAACAGATACCCGCACATGAATAGAGTCAGGACCCTATATCTGCGAATCTCAGAGAATGTCTTACGAATTTCCCTGACTCCATCTATTGTCGCTTCAAAAAATGACGTGTATTCAGTAGGATTTGGTATTTCAGGCTCAGGAGTATTTCTAAAAATAGGCACTGAAAAACCTAACCACCACAAGGCGCTAGTCAGGAAAACGAAACACTGAACATCAGGGTCTTCGAATCCAAATCTTAAACCTACAATCAGATGAATTGTTAGTAATGTGGAACCACCTAGAAAACCATAGGCATACCCCCAGCTGGAAATATGATCCATTAGACGCTTATCTCCTAGATAAGGGAGGAAAGCAGAGTAAATCGCATGACCGCCAGCAAATCCTATATTGCCCATAATCAGGCAAATCGCGAGGAATTTGTACGATGACTCCTCACTCATATAGGGAGCCAATCCCATCAGAGCGGTAAACAGAATTCCAACAATAGTATAGATCTTCAAAATCCTTTTCTTGATGGGCATCCTATCTGCTATGGCACCCAATACTGGACTGACAATAGCTACAAAGACACTGGAAATTCCAAGTACTACAGCATAGAAACTGTCCCCAGTAAATGTCATACCGGCATATTCCGCGCTTCCTCCGTTTGCCAGGTTGAACATATTGGATAGCAGTGTCGGAACCACCACCGTGATTACCGTGAGCGCGAAGGCCTGATTCGCCCAGTCGAACCAATACCAGCTTTTCAGCGACTTCTTAGATTCCAGATCCATTTCATTGAGAAGCCTCTCAACCTCATCGGAGCTAGCAATCAGCTTGCCGAACCCCCCTGACATGAATCCCTGAGATTATATCTGGTCTTTAGTGTCGTCTACGTAATCAGGTATCTCACGACTCACCACATAGTAGTCAATGTCAATAACACCTCCCTAGAGCGGAGCTCATGGCCAGTTCGTGCGGCTTGATAGGAGATGGCAATAAGCCCGTTAAAATCCATCATCTAGTCAAGGCGCCTGAGAATACACCCGAATCAATAGCTTCCAGAGAGTCTTGGGATGCATCAAAGCCAGTTACAGTATACAAGACTCCCGAGAATCTTCCAGACGGCACTCCCTGTACTGCGGCTACTGTAATTCTACGCACAAAGGGCTGTGTATGGTGGTGGAAATCTGGATGTACCTTCTGCGGTTACTTCAATGATGTTAGGGACGATGTAACTGCAGAGGATATGTTCTCTCAGTGGGAAGAGGCTAAGAGAGTCACGAGCGACTTCCGAGACTGCAAGATGGTCAAGGTTTACACTTCAGGAACCTTCTTTGAAGATAGAGAAAACCCACCAGAGTGGCAGGAGCACGTCCTCAGAGAGACTTATCAGATGGGGCTACACTTGGTAATAGAGGCACAAGCCCAAATGTGCACTCCTGAGAAGCTAGAATGGGTGGCTGAAAGACATCCAGGGTGTACTGTAGCCATCGGCTTAGAGGCATATGATAACACTGTTCTTAGATTCCACGCTAACAAGGGATTCTCCCTCAAGCAGTGGCATAAAGCAGTCGAAATCCTCAGAGACAATTCTCTAAGAGTCAAGACATATCTTTTGTTCAAACCACCTTTCATGTCCGAGGGGGACGCTCTTGAACACACAATCTCATGGGTCTCTGAAGTCTCTAAGATATCTGATGAGGTATCGATAAATCCGATGAATATCCAGAGAGGGACAATAGTAGATAGGCTATTCAGGAACAGGGAATATCGGCCTCCTTGGCT
>CAXHFZ010000186.1:0-2693 GCA_964016325.1 uncultured Candidatus Poseidoniales archaeon
CCATCGACTAAAATGATTTTATCTGCGAATGCAACTATTTTAATTTCAGACTGACCTGATCCAACTGTTTCTATGACGATATTCTCCCATCCACAGTAGGATAGTAGTTCTATCATCGAAATCAAAGATGATGACAATCCACCTGGATTGCCTCCAGTAGAAAGCGATCTCACATAAACCAATTCTCCAGAGTCAGCGGATTCCATCCTTACTCGGTCCCCCAGCAAAGCCCCACCTGACCTTGGGGATGAGGGGTCAATAGCTAGAACCGCTACGTTCTGGTTCCTAGAATTACAATAACTGATTATTCTTCCTATTAGAGATGATTTACCGACTCCTGGAGGGCCGGTTATTCCAATGACCGATGATTTCCTTGGATGAGTTTTTTCAAGGTAATTGAGCTTAATACCTCTTTCTACGTAAGTTAGCAGTCTTGACAAGTCTCTCCTATTACCATTGGCTGCTGATTTTAGGAGGGAGTCTTGATCCATCAATTCCAACGCCACCCATCTCCATCACCGACTCCAATGGGAGCACCTGACTCAACTCTTGAGCTAGCCTCATCTAGGAAGGACAGGATTTCATCGGTTCTTGATCCCGGTCCGAAAATTGCCCTCACGCCACTGGAGAACATACTTTCACGATCTCTATCGGGTATTATCCCTCCCAAGAAAACCATTACATTACCCATTCCTGTTTCTTTGAGAAGTTCACAGATTCGTGGTACTAAAACGTCATGAGCTCCTGATAATGTTGAGAGTGCAAGAGCATTTGCATCTTCATCCATTACAATTCTAGAAATCTCTTCGGGAGTCCTCCTAAGGCCAGTATACACGACTTCATGACCCCCGTCCCTGAGAGATCGGGCGATTACTTTTGCACCTCGATCATGGCCGTCAAGGCCCGGTTTGGCCATTACTATCTTCATAGTATCAAATATGCGAAACGGTGACCCTCCTTGAAACAACCGCAGGCCATATTTTCACGTTTTCATTAGTAAGACATATTGACGTCCCAGCATATCGAAGTACATGAGTGCAGATGACGCACGCGTTGAAGAGCTTCGGAGGCGTAAGGCACAGGCCATAGCAGGAGGCGGTCAAGCGAGGGTATCAGCTCAACATTCGAAGGGAAAATTAACTGCTCGAGAGCGGTTGGATTTACTCTTGGATGATGGGTCTTTCATGGAGGTCGATCCGTTGGTTGAGCATAGGTGCAGGGACTTTGATATGGATAGGAATGTAATCCCCGGAGATGGTGTGGTGTGTGGGCATGGCACCATAGGCGGAAAGACAGTGTACTGCTTTGCTCAAGATTTCACAGTATACGGTGGCTCACTCGGAGAGATGCATGGTCTGAAGATTTGCAAAATTCTTGACATGGCCCTCAAAACTGGGTCTCCAGTCATTGGTCTGAATGACAGTGGCGGTGCAAGGATACAGGAAGGTGTGGCTAGCCTGGGATCTTACGCGGAAATATTCTTCAGAAACGTAAGAGCAAGTGGCGTTATTCCACAAATCTCAGTCATTATGGGTCCCTGTGCAGGAGGAGCAGTCTACTCTCCGGCGATTACTGATTTTGTAATCATGGTGGATGGCACATCCCATATGTTCATCACCGGACCGGAAGTAATCAAGACAGTGACTAACGAAGAAGTTTCATTTGAGGATTTGGGAGGAGCTTCGACTCATGCTACAAAGTCTGGTGTGACACACTTCACTGCGGTAGACGATGAAGAAGCCTTGGAGTTGACAAGAGAGCTGATTGGTATGTTACCTTCAAATAATCTTCAGAAATCTCCTGTTTTACCGACCAGGGATCCAATTGATAGGGCCTGTCCAAGATTGCAAAATTTAGTTCCAGATAATCCCAAAGAGCCGTATAATATCATTGTGGCAATAGAAGAGACGGTAGATGAGGGGGCATTCCTGGAGGTCCAGTCAGAATATGCAATGAACATAGTAGTCGGATTTGCCAGATTGGGAGGACATACTATTGGAGTGGTTGCTAATCAGCCTAATTTTCTTGCCGGGTGCTTGGACATTGATGCATCCATTAAAGCGGCTAGATTCGTAAGATTTTGCGATTCTTTCAATATCCCTATCCTAACCTTTGTGGATGTTCCTGGTTTCCTTCCTGGTGCCAGCCAAGAGTGGGGAGGGATAATCAGACATGGCGCTAAGTTACTTTATGCATATGCCGAGGCTACGGTTCCCAAATTGACTGTGATTACACGGAAGGCTTACGGAGGTGCTTACGATGTTATGTCTTCCAAACACATCAGGGGGGATTACAACATTGCATGGCCCTCCGCACAACTCGCAGTTATGGGAGCAGAAGGAGCGGTGCAAATTATTCATAAAAGGAGAATCGCCTCTTCTGGAAATCCTGAACAGGAGAGAGAGAGGCTAGTAGGTGATTACGAGGATACCTTTGCTAACCCATACCGTGCGGCATCACTTGGATACCTTGATGATGTTATTCAACCAAGTGAGACGCGTTCCGTCATGGCCAAGGCACTCGGTGCACTACTAGAAAAGGAAGAGGCAAGGCCGGCTAGAAAACATGGCAATATTCCGCTTTGAGGTGTTTTTTTTGGACGATAGAAGATTGCTTAAATTAAAGTTGGTAGCGATGGTTGCTGTTATTCTAGAAGAGGAAGGGGGAGAGTTTATCCAACCCTCTCCACAGAG
>CAXHFZ010000187.1:0-2683 GCA_964016325.1 uncultured Candidatus Poseidoniales archaeon
AAATCGGCAATCAGTTGCTGCAGAGATGTGCACCATGGAAGTACCTAAAATCTGAGGAATCATTGGAGAAAAAGGATTCTCTTTCAGGGTTAGCCCTCTCATGGAGGCTCTGCAGAACATTAGCAATCTGTACAAGGCCGTTCATGCCTTTTCAATCAGAGAGGCTATGGGAAATGCTCGGTGAGAAAACCGACCTAGACAGTCAATTATGGGATAATTCTACTGATTACTCAACGGTCCTTCAGTGGAGCGGTATTTCGCCAGAGCCCCTTTTTACTAGACTAGACCTTGAAGAAATTCTAAACCATGAAAAATCATTGGCCAATGATATTAATGGGGACCCCGTCGAGGAAAGTGAGGATGGAGCTGATTACATAGATTTTGAAGATTTCATGAAGGTCGAGATGATGACTGGGAAAGTCATATCTGTTGATGAACATCCCAACGCTGATAAGCTGTACGTAGTAACAATCCAAGATGGTCCGGACTCAACTAGGACAGTCTGTGCGGGCCTTAAGGAATATTATGATCCAACGGATTTAGAGGGTTTGAATGTTGTATTCGTAGCTAATCTAAAGCCAAGGAAACTTAGGGGGGTGTTGTCTGAAGGAATGTTACTGGCCGCGGATGATGGAGATGGGAATGTCAGTATCCTTACAACTAAAGGCGATATCGAATCTGGTTCAAGAGTCAGGTAACTCATCAACTCTTTTCCGGTTCATCATCAAGATCGACACGGGACTCTGCATATTCAGCCATTGATTCTAGCCTCTGCATGAATCTTGATTTGGAATCTGAATCCGAAGTCGAGGTAGCCTTAACCAACCAGATTCCTCCAAAGGCAACTTCCCATAGGCCCAAGGAATCCGCTCTAGTTCTTCTGAAGATATAGTCCAACAGAGGGATCAATATAGTCGAAAGACAAATCGCAATAAAGGCGTTCATAAAATCCCCGCCTTCTATACCGGAGCTATCTCCTAGCATGGAAATACCGAAAAATACGCCAAGGAGGAATATGAAGTAAGACGCTATAGTAGTATTCTTGAGTGAATGATATATGAAAGTAGCATTATCTCCCCTGGAATTGATGAATTGTGTACGTGAAATTACATTACCCATGGAGCGGCTGAACCTTATGGGCATTACGACCATGTTGAATATTGAGAGTAGAATAGATACAATCAGAGCTAACGTAGTAGGGGTTTCGAGGATTGCAAACGCAACAAAAATCGCGATTATGAAACCAAAATTTACAGCAAAATCGACGAATAGTCTTAATGTTGCTCTGGCGCTTCCCACTTCATCATACCCTTCAGGTATGACTTTGGGCGGAGACTTAGGCCTCTTCTCTCTAGGTGCCCTAGGCTTCCTAGGCTCCTTCTTCTTCTTGGCGGCCGCTTTGGCTTCCTTTTTCTTGGCGCGTCTCGATTTAGGGGCTACAGGCGCTGGTTCAGCCTTAACGGGAGTAGGCTTTGTGACTTCTTCTTCCTTCTTGTCTTCTTCTGAAATCTTTCCTGCTTTCTCCAATAGCCCCATTTTCGCACCTCAATTATTTAGTTTCATGAATAAATCTCGCCCATCTCTTGATAGATTGCAAAACCTGGTGAAGCGACGAAATCTCCAATCTTTTCTTCTGGGAGCTCTCCCAGTACTCTATTTATCATAGAGAAAAACTCTGCCTTTGTCTCATCATCGCAATCGGTTGGATCTTCGCCAACCTCCTGGAAGAGGGGGAAGTCATCTGAGGAGACAAATGAATTAATGAAGTCCTCATCCATATCGCCAAGGAGATTGTTCACGATTTCGAAGAACTGTGGAAACAAATCTCCCGAGTCTTCATCAATGTCATTAATCTGGTCTTCTGATTCTTGTTCGTAATCATCATCAGGAGAGGAAATTAGCTCTACGGTTGGCTTAATTGCGAGTAGATCTTGTTGTTGCTTTTTTCTGAGTACAATAATCTCCCTATCTAGTTCTGAGCCAAATCGATCGGAGAACCTATCCATCAGGGAACCCACCTGACCGGACGAGATTCTATCTATGTGGCCATACATGCTATCCCTACTCTCTATTGTTGGGGGGCCCCTGTCGGATTTCCTCTTCTCCCAGTGGCTTTGAAAATCATTCTTTGGCTCTTCCTCAGAAGGATTTTCGATATCTTCAGAATCATTCTCAGATTGGGGTTTTTCATTAGCTTCGACGGGTGGTGGTGGAGGTACTGGAATGGGAGGGGGAGGGGGTAAATTGCGTCCCGGTGGGGGTGGTGGCAGGGGCATTCCATTGGGCCCTACCAAAGATTCTTCATCGTCCGGCATACTCGTCTCGGTTGATTTCCGGGACTCTACACTATTCAACATTCTGTGATTTAGTATGCCTAAGTGCCTGCATTAGTGCATGATTGCCCAGCCTTTGAGCCCCAGAAAAGTCGCCATGGACTCATGAACTTCAAACACGTCGCCTGAAGATCCTGAAACTTCCTGCCCGGATATCCTAGTTGTCACATCATCTACAATTAATTCTACTTTACAACTATTTTGCGTACTGAAAACAGAAGACTCTGCCATAGCATCGAATGAGTTTCTTCTTCCTGGCTCCAATCTAGAAAGTGGGAACTCTGTAACTCTGAGTCCAGATTTTCCATGTAGACTACCTACCCATCTGATAACCCTCTTAACCTCTACTG
>CAXHFZ010000188.1:0-2638 GCA_964016325.1 uncultured Candidatus Poseidoniales archaeon
CGTCAAGAGGCCAGGTCGACAGCTCCTGGTTCAGCGGTCACTATTGCAGCCCTGACAAGACTCAGAGAGAGTGGCCAGATTTCTGGAATCTTAGGTACGCTGGGAGAACTTACGTCTCCGAAGGACCCATCTCACGAGGAAGCGCTAGCCACCGCACTAGGGAACGGACTGAGAAGCATTGTAGTCAGGGACGATGAGGTTGCCGCAAAGTGTATTAGGTGGTTAAGGGAGAATAGCGGAGGAAGGGCTACGTTCCTACCTCTAAACAAGCTAAAAATATCAAGACCTCAAGGAAGAACACTTCTCGTAGCCAGAAATCCCGGAATAATTGGATTCGCTCAAGATTTACTGGACTACGACCAAGAGGTAGAGATCGCAGTGGTCTATGCCAGTAGGAACACACTCCTTGTCCAATCTATGGAAGTGGCTAGAAATAACATGGGAGGAGTCAGAATGGTGACTCTGGACGGCTCACTAATTGAGAGCTCAGGTGCAATGACTGGAGGATCTAAATCTCGTGGAAATCGTTCTTCATTTGGAGGAAACGCAGGAGGGCACTCTAGTGTTGACAAGCATGAAAGATTGGTCCAGGAATCAAACCTTCTCTACTCCACTGTCGATGCAGCATTAAGAGAGACAATGCTTAATCTTCAGGATCTCAGAAATAAAATTAATAATGTCGACGGGAGTGATCACTCAGTCAAAATTAGGAATTGGAAAGCCGATATGGATAGGGCTACTAAATCACTATCGGAGATAGAAAATAGGATGCTGGCCTCCAGGTCCGAGTTTGAAACATGTGAAAATATGAAGTCCCTGAAGATATCAGAGGCCGAACAAGCAAGAGTCGCCCTCGAGTCAGCGCTTCAGAATCGAACTGATGCCGCAGAGGCACTCCAAGACAACACCCCCGATCATCTTTCGGGGATACTCAGGTCCGCCGAAAGAGAGAGGACTGAAGCTGAGAGGACTAAGCTATCTTGCGAATCCTCGATATTAACAAACGAGAGTCAGATTGTTCTGATGAATCAGAGAGTCTCAGATATTGAAACAAGGATTTCCAAGCAAGAAGAGGAAATTAATATCGCACAACAATCAATATCTCAACTTGAGTCATCTATCTCCACTGCAAAATCGGAGTTAATCGAACTGAAGGGCAAATCAGAGCAATTCGATGAAGAGCATCAAATCCTAACGAATAGGAGAGATGAGCTTGTGGGCGAGAGGGCAAGCCTCAGAGCTACTCTGGATCAGCTCTCCAAGGAGAGAGAGACTCTAAGGTCAAGAATCGATGAACTCAACTCACAAATTAGTCAGAAGACCACTTTGGCTGAAGAGACAGCAGAAGAACTAGCAGATGCTGGTGTGGCTATCCCTTCCGAAGATATCCAACTTCCAACCATTGCCGAGGCGGAGCGAGCGATGCAGGGGCTCGAACGCCGTCTCGGCAACCTTGGTAATGTGAATATGCTGGCTATTGACCAGTACGATGAGACCGCTGAGAGAATAGCCGCCCTTATCGAAGATGGCAAGACTCTCCGCTCTCGTAGGGATCATTTGGTCAGCATAGCCGAACAGCTGGAAAATGAGAGAAAAACCAGATTTATGACTGTATTCGAGCATGTAAATAATAACTTCAGCAGAGTCTATGAGATTCTACAGCCCTCAGGATCAGGAAAACTGAGGCTTGAAAACTCGAAGAATCCTTTCGAGGGCGGACTAGAGATGGCCTGCGTGCCTCCCGGGAAGAGCAGGAACACACGTAGATCCGCTCTATCTGGAGGGGAGAAGTCAATGGCCGCGCTCGCACTTATTTTTGCAATCCAAGACTACGAACCAAGTCCATTCTACTACTTCGATGAAGTAGACCAGAACCTAGACCCATTCAACTCAGGAAGAATCGCTACCCTGTGCAGGATAAGGAGCGAGAGGGCCCAGTTCATCATGGTAACACTGAGGAAGGTCAGTCTTTCTCTAGCCGATCATCACATCGGCATTACTCATGCTGGCGATGGATGTAGCAGGAGGATTACAGACTTCGATAGGGCGGCGGCAATAGAACTCAGCGAGGAGCTTGAGGCAGAGAAAAGGGCCCAAGAGGAGTCGAAGGCTGAGAAAGATGCAATGCCAGATTTGCCAGACCCTCGTGAGATGCCTAAAGTCCCCGAACCTCTCCAAACACCTGTCAGCCTAGGAGGTCTGGCAGAAAGAGCAGGAATCGACACAGAGATTGACGGGGATGAATCAGACCCCAACGATGAATCTGACTCGGTAATGGAATCTCTGAGGGAGAGGACCGGCGAGTGGACCGAAGATATCGATGAGAAAGAAAAGGTAATTTTCCACGATATGGAAGATACTGAAGAGGCCACGGAGGACCCAACTCATCAACAAGTTGATGCCAATGAGGTGTGAAGATGGCGGTTCTAGATGGTCAAGCAATGAGGGACGATATAGTCTCAAGGCTACTAGGGGGCGAGCCTGACTTGGCAACTAGTAAGTATCTAGATAGAATCTCTGAATTGGCAAGTATGGAGGAGGCAGAGCATCAATTTCTAATCGACCCATTTGATAGATCAGTAGCACTGGTTTTTCAGATGTTCCAGAGCAATGATTTGGATCCATGGGATGTGGACCT